>NZ_JAKUFQ010000480.1:0-200 GCF_022663475.1 Bacillus cereus group sp. BfR-BA-01382 | reverse complement strand
AACCTGTTACTGACAATCCGGAGCAAGATCCAACAACTAAAACTGTTACTGACAATCCGGAGCAAGATCCAGCAACTAAACCTGTTACTGATAATCCGGAACAAAACCCAGTAGCTAAAATTGCTACTGGCAATCCAGAACATAAGCTAGCAAGCAGCCCTGTTGAGAATACAAATTCAGGTCCAAAGCAAATAACAACA
>NZ_JAKUFQ010000479.1:0-202 GCF_022663475.1 Bacillus cereus group sp. BfR-BA-01382 | reverse complement strand
ATAAATCGGTATTTTTCTTTCTTTCACAATCACCTCAAACACCCCTTTACAAATATATCAACGATTTTTTCAATATATCTATCACAACTAGCAATATATCAACGATTTTTCTAATATATCGATCGGTCGACAATATCCGACACTACCTCACTTCAATCACTCACAGCATATCCTAGAAAAACATCTTCAGCAAAAACTTAAA
>NZ_JAKUFQ010000478.1:0-202 GCF_022663475.1 Bacillus cereus group sp. BfR-BA-01382 | reverse complement strand
GAAATGAATCTCTCACTTCCATATTCTATTGATTCTTCTTTTCATTCCCTTGCTGGTGGCCCCTATTTTCTTGTTGAGACCCCCTACCATTGTTCCCTTGCTCGTTTCCATCATTTTCTTTCTGGGGTCCTCTTCCATTGTTTCCTTGCTGATTCCCATTATTTCCTTGTTGAGATCCTCTTCCGTTGTTCCCTTGCTGATT
>NZ_JAKUFQ010000477.1:0-203 GCF_022663475.1 Bacillus cereus group sp. BfR-BA-01382 | reverse complement strand
CGTCATCCCCACCTTCCTCCGGTTTGTCACCGGCAGTCACCTTAGAGTGCCCAACTTAATGATGGCAACTAAGATCAAGGGTTGCGCTCGTGGCGGGACTTAACCCAACATCTCACGACACGAGCTGACGACAACCATGCACCACCTGTCACTCTGCTCCCGAAGGAGAAGCCCTATCTCTAGGGTTTTCAGAGGATGTCAAG
>NZ_JAKUFQ010000476.1:0-204 GCF_022663475.1 Bacillus cereus group sp. BfR-BA-01382 | reverse complement strand
GGGACAGATGATTGGGGTGAAGTCGTAACAAGGTAGCCGTATCGGAAGGTGCGGCTGGATCACCTCCTTTCTATGGAGAATTGATGAACGCTGTTCATCAATATAAGTTTCCGTGTTTCGTTTTGTTCAGTTTTGAGAGAACTATCTCTCATATATAAATGTATGTTCTTTGAAAACTAGATAACAGTGTAGCTCATATTTTTT
>NZ_JAKUFQ010000475.1:0-204 GCF_022663475.1 Bacillus cereus group sp. BfR-BA-01382 | reverse complement strand
TTCTAAAACCAAATGTGATTTTGCTCTTAATCTCCGTACTAATATGTAATTTTGCTCCTAATATGCTTAATTCTCCGTACCAATATGCAGTTTTGCTCCTAACTTCCGTACTAATATGCAGTTTTACAATGTTAGCCAAAATTTACTATACTAAACCGTAGATTAATGTCGGAGAAAGGAGGAATTTGAAATGAGCAAACCTAC
>NZ_JAKUFQ010000474.1:0-204 GCF_022663475.1 Bacillus cereus group sp. BfR-BA-01382 | reverse complement strand
AGAAAAAGCGAAAGCCAAGGCGAAGGCAGCAGCAGCAAAAGCAAAAGCGGCGGCGTTAGCGAAGCAAAAAAGAGAAGGAACAGAAGAAGTAATGGAAGAAGAAAAAGCGAAGGCAAAGGCGGTGGCAGCAGCCGAGGCAAAAGCGGCAGCATTAGCGAAGCAGAAAGCTTCGCAAGGTGATGGGGATTCGGGAGATGAAAAGGC
>NZ_JAKUFQ010000473.1:0-206 GCF_022663475.1 Bacillus cereus group sp. BfR-BA-01382 | reverse complement strand
AGACTCTAAAGAAGATGGCACCAAACAGGATACTAATAAACAAGTGCAAGATCCAGTAGCTAAACCTGTTACTGACAATCCGGAGCAAGATCCAACAACTAAACCTGTTACCGATAATCCGGAACAAAACCCAGTAGCTAAAATTGCTACTGGCAATCCAGAACATAAGCTAGCAAGCAGCCCTGTTGAGAATACAAATTCAGGTC
>NZ_JAKUFQ010000472.1:0-206 GCF_022663475.1 Bacillus cereus group sp. BfR-BA-01382 | reverse complement strand
CCCCTGGAGCTTCTTTTACGAAACGTGAGGAGTAGTGAAAGACGGTTATAGACCGTTATGTCTAAAGAGTGGTGAAACGACACTGTTTCACAATTTAGGGTGGTACCGCGATTTCTTCGTCCCTGCATAATTATATGCAAGGACGTTTTTTTATCCAATCATTTCCGCATCATATAGAAGAACCAACAATTACCGGTAATTTGTCA
>NZ_JAKUFQ010000471.1:0-207 GCF_022663475.1 Bacillus cereus group sp. BfR-BA-01382 | reverse complement strand
TAACTCACGAGAAGATGATGGTGTACTTGTTTCAGTTTCTTTTGCAGCAGGTTGTTGTGTAGCTGGTTTTTGAGCTTTAGCTGCTTCACGAGCTTTAGCTGCTTCTTGAGCTTTAGCCGCTTCACGAGCTTTAGCTGCTTCTTGAGCCTTAGCCGCTGCTTGAGCTTCAGCATCTGCTTGAGCTTTAGCTGCTTCACGAGCTTTAGC
>NZ_JAKUFQ010000470.1:0-207 GCF_022663475.1 Bacillus cereus group sp. BfR-BA-01382 | reverse complement strand
GAGCAATGGAGGGACGCAGAAGGATAGAAGAAGCGTGCGATTGGTTGTGCACGTCCAAGCAGTTAGGCTGATAAGTAGGCAAATCCGCTTATCGTAAAGGCTGAGCTGTGAGGGGGAAGCTCCTTATGGAGCGAAGTCTTTGATTCCCCGCTGCCAAGAAAAGCTTCTAGCGAGATAAAAGGTGCCTGTACCGCAAACCGACACAGG
>NZ_JAKUFQ010000469.1:0-207 GCF_022663475.1 Bacillus cereus group sp. BfR-BA-01382 | reverse complement strand
GAGCAATGGAGGGACGCAGAAGGATAGAAGAAGCGTGCGATTGGTTGTGCACGTCCAAGCAGTTAGGCTGATAAGTAGGCAAATCCGCTTATCGTGAAGGCTGAGCTGTGAGGGGGAAGCTCCTTATGGAGCGAAGTCTTTGATTCCCCGCTGCCAAGAAAAGCTTCTAGCGAGATAAAAGGTGCCTGTACCGCAAACCGACACAGG
>NZ_JAKUFQ010000468.1:0-208 GCF_022663475.1 Bacillus cereus group sp. BfR-BA-01382 | reverse complement strand
GGCTTAGAAGCAGCCACCATTTAAAGAGTGCGTAATAGCTCACTAGTCGAGTGACTCTGCGCCGAAAATGTACCGGGGCTAAATACACCACCGAAGCTGCGAATTGATACCGATGGTATCAGTGGTAGGGGAGCGTTCTAAGTGCAGTGAAGTCAGACCGGAAGGACTGGTGGAGCGCTTAGAAGTGAGAATGCCGGTATGAGTAGCG
>NZ_JAKUFQ010000467.1:0-208 GCF_022663475.1 Bacillus cereus group sp. BfR-BA-01382 | reverse complement strand
TCAATTTTTATTTTTAGATGCTAGACAAACTAACTTTATTGGAGAGTTTGATCCTGGCTCAGGATGAACGCTGGCGGCGTGCCTAATACATGCAAGTCGAGCGAATGGATTAAGAGCTTGCTCTTATGAAGTTAGCGGCGGACGGGTGAGTAACACGTGGGTAACCTGCCCATAAGACTGGGATAACTCCGGGAAACCGGGGCTAATA
>NZ_JAKUFQ010000466.1:0-208 GCF_022663475.1 Bacillus cereus group sp. BfR-BA-01382 | reverse complement strand
AAAACTGAAGATAAAGAAACAGCAAAGATAGAAGAGAAGAAAACTGAAGATAAAGAAACAGCAAAGATAGAAGAGAAGAAAACTGAAGATAAAGAAGCAGCACAGCTAGAAGAGAAATCAAAAGCAGAAAAATCGGTAAAAACAAACGGAAATGAAAATAATGAGGAAGAAAAAGCGGCATCTCAAGAAAAGGGTTCTCAAACTAATC
>NZ_JAKUFQ010000465.1:0-208 GCF_022663475.1 Bacillus cereus group sp. BfR-BA-01382 | reverse complement strand
TATTAGCCCCGGTTTCCCGGAGTTATCCCAGTCTTATGGGCAGGTTACCCACGTGTTACTCACCCGTCCGCCGCTAACTTCATAAGAGCAAGCTCTTAATCCATTCGCTCGCCTTGCATGTATTAGGCACGCCGCCAGCGTTCATCCTGAGCCAGGATCAAACTCTCCAATAAAGTTAGTTTGTCTAGCATCTAAAAATAAAAATTGA
>NZ_JAKUFQ010000464.1:0-208 GCF_022663475.1 Bacillus cereus group sp. BfR-BA-01382 | reverse complement strand
TCAATTTTTATTTTTAGATGCTAGACAAACTAACTTTATTGGAGAGTTTGATCCTGGCTCAGGATGAACGCTGGCGGCGTGCCTAATACATGCAAGGCGAGCGAATGGATTGAGAGCTTGCTCTCAAGAAGTTAGCGGCGGACGGGTGAGTAACACGTGGGTAACCTGCCCATAAGACTGGGATAACTCCGGGAAACCGGGGCTAATA
>NZ_JAKUFQ010000463.1:0-210 GCF_022663475.1 Bacillus cereus group sp. BfR-BA-01382 | reverse complement strand
AACTGCATATTAGTACGGAAGTTAGGAGCATTTTTTGTAGAAACGTGATAACAACAGGCTTCATAGCTTGTTGTTCAACACTGCATATTAGTACGGAGTTTAGGAGCAAAACTGCATATTGGTACGGAGAATTAAGCATATTAGGAGCAAAATTACATATTAGTACGGAGATTAAGAGCAAAATCACATTTGGTTTTAGAAAAAACTGAC
>NZ_JAKUFQ010000462.1:0-211 GCF_022663475.1 Bacillus cereus group sp. BfR-BA-01382 | reverse complement strand
AATACGTTCCCGGGCCTTGTACACACCGCCCGTCACACCACGAGAGTTTGTAACACCCGAAGTCGGTGGGGTAACCTTTTTGGAGCCAGCCGCCTAAGGGGGGACAGATGATTGGGGTGAAGTCGTAACAAGGTAGCCGTATCGGAAGGTGCGGCTGGATCACCTCCTTTCTATGGAGAATTGATGAACGCTGTTCATCAATATAAGTTTC
>NZ_JAKUFQ010000461.1:0-212 GCF_022663475.1 Bacillus cereus group sp. BfR-BA-01382 | reverse complement strand
TGTGCCATTTGGGACAGCCTTTTCTTATATAAGAAAGGAATTGACGTTTTTTGTCGGTAAATCGATATTCCTTGTCGAATCGTTGATATATTTTGAGTTACGATAGATATATTCGAAAAATCGTTGATATAATTTCCTGTACTATCAACATTTTGGAGGAGCATCTTTTTATTTACTTTTAAACATTATAACGTTATATTTACTTCTCCCTT
>NZ_JAKUFQ010000460.1:0-212 GCF_022663475.1 Bacillus cereus group sp. BfR-BA-01382 | reverse complement strand
GACTCTGCGCCGAAAATGTACCGGGGCTAAATACACCACCGAAGCTGCGAATTGATACCAATGGTATCAGTGGTAGGGGAGCGTTCTAAGTGCAGTGAAGGCAGACCGGAAGGACTGGTGGAGCGCTTAGAAGTGAGAATGCCGGTATGAGTAGCGAAAGACGGGTGAGAATCCCGTCCACCGAATGCCTAAGGTTTCCTGAGGAAGGCTCG
>NZ_JAKUFQ010000459.1:0-212 GCF_022663475.1 Bacillus cereus group sp. BfR-BA-01382 | reverse complement strand
ATCCCACCAGCGCCTCCACCGAAGCTAGCGCTCCGGTTTCAATGGCTCCCGCCTATCCTGTACAAACTGTACCAAAATTCAATATCAGGCTACAGTAAAGCTCCACGGGGGCTTTCCGTCCTGTCGCGGGTAACCTGCATCTTCACAGGTACTATAATTTCACCGAGTCTCTGGTTGAGACAGTGCCCAAATCGTTACACCTTTCGTGCGGG
>NZ_JAKUFQ010000458.1:0-213 GCF_022663475.1 Bacillus cereus group sp. BfR-BA-01382 | reverse complement strand
ATTGCTGAGCAGAAACTTTACCGTACTTCTTCATATAAGAGAATGCACGCGGATTTATGTATGATGTTGTTACAAAATTATTTTGTTTCCCTGCATCTGCATCATAATAATTATCTTTTTTATTATAACGAAGTACAGCATCACTTAATTGATCGGCAAGGTTTTTATAACGCTCTTCCTTATACATTTCATAAGCACGATATAATTGTTCTA
>NZ_JAKUFQ010000457.1:0-213 GCF_022663475.1 Bacillus cereus group sp. BfR-BA-01382 | reverse complement strand
AAATAGTTTGTTTTTGATGTGATGGTTTTACATCTATTTAATAACATATAGTTCTCTTTATAAATAGGTATACTATACCTTAAGCATAATTTGATAACATGTAGTTCTTTTCAAAATAAAATTTGACATTATACTGAAACTTTGAAATAACAATTAGTTTTTTTTATTAAACAGGCTACATTTAAAAAATATTAATTACAATAACATATAGTT
>NZ_JAKUFQ010000456.1:0-213 GCF_022663475.1 Bacillus cereus group sp. BfR-BA-01382 | reverse complement strand
GGTTAAGGAGAGGGGTTAGCGTAAGCGAAGCTCTGAACTGAAGCCCCAGTAAACGGCGGCCGTAACTATAACGGTCCTAAGGTAGCGAAATTCCTTGTCGGGTAAGTTCCGCCCCGCACGAAAGGTGTAACGATTTGGGCACTGTCTCAACCAGAGACTCGGTGAAATTATAGTACCTGTGAAGATGCAGGTTACCCGCGACAGGACGGAAAG
>NZ_JAKUFQ010000455.1:0-214 GCF_022663475.1 Bacillus cereus group sp. BfR-BA-01382 | reverse complement strand
ATTGAAAACAAAAAGACATACTAAAAGTATGTCTTTTTATTTAATTACTATAATATTACCTAGGTCATATTAATAGTTTCAAATACCTTATTTTTATTCTATTTAGTTTATGAAAGATTAATTAAATATTCTCTATAGGTATTCTTATCAAATAGACTCTACATTCTCTTATTCTTCCCAATTCATAAGAGATTAATTAAATATATTCTAAAGT
>NZ_JAKUFQ010000454.1:0-214 GCF_022663475.1 Bacillus cereus group sp. BfR-BA-01382 | reverse complement strand
CGGACGAGCCTTCCTCAGGAAACCTTAGGCATTCGGTGGACGGGATTCTCACCCGTCTTTCGCTACTCATACCGGCATTCTCACTTCTAAGCGCTCCACCAGTCCTTCCGGGCTGACTTCACTGCACTTAGAACGCTCCCCTACCACTGATACCATTGGTATCAATTCGCAGCTTCGGTGGTGTATTTAGCCCCGGTACATTTTCGGCGCAGAG
>NZ_JAKUFQ010000453.1:0-216 GCF_022663475.1 Bacillus cereus group sp. BfR-BA-01382 | reverse complement strand
ACTACTTCCTAAATTACCTTGAACACCTTGTATACCAGTATTTCCAGTCGGACCTGTTGGACCATTGTCCCCTTGCACTCCTTGTATACCTTGTATTCCTGTTGGACCTGTTGGACCGATTGGACCAGGAATTCCTTGTATCCCCTGAATACCAGTTGGACCTGTCGGACCTCTTTCGCCTTGAATTCCTTGAACACCTTGTATTCCCTGTGGGCC
>NZ_JAKUFQ010000452.1:0-217 GCF_022663475.1 Bacillus cereus group sp. BfR-BA-01382 | reverse complement strand
CAATATACCAAAGAATTCATTATATGTGTTTTTAGAGAGAGCAAAAGAGTTATTGAATGTATCTTCTTTCCATTTAATTTTTCTTCCGTATAGATACACAAATTCGCAGGTAAAAAAGATATGCATAATCGAGAAATTTATGATGGACACCTTATGCATGTTAAAGGGCATTCTGTTCCCTTTATTGTAACGTTACAAGAGGGTTCATTTATGTTAG
>NZ_JAKUFQ010000451.1:0-217 GCF_022663475.1 Bacillus cereus group sp. BfR-BA-01382 | reverse complement strand
AATATGCGGGTGTGGCGGAATTGGCAGACGCACTAGACTTAGGATCTAGCGCCTTTGGCGTGGGGGTTCGACTCCCTTCACCCGCACTTTTAATAAAATATCTCAAACATGTCTTGCGGAAGTAGTTCAGTGGTAGAATACAACCTTGCCAAGGTTGGGGTCGCGGGTTCGAATCCCGTCTTCCGCTCCAATTTTCAATATGACATGCCGGGGTGGC
>NZ_JAKUFQ010000450.1:0-217 GCF_022663475.1 Bacillus cereus group sp. BfR-BA-01382 | reverse complement strand
TAAAGGTAAAAATAACGAGCAAGATGACTCTTCTCAAGAGAAACAGCAAAACTCTAAGCAAGATGACTCTTCTCAAGAGAAACAGCAAAACTCTAAGCAAGATGATTCTTCTCAAGAGAAACAGCAAAACTCTAAGCAAGATGACTCTTCTCAGGAGAAACAACTAAACTCTAAGCAAGATGACTCTTCTCAGGAGAAACAACTAAACTCTAAGCAA
>NZ_JAKUFQ010000449.1:0-217 GCF_022663475.1 Bacillus cereus group sp. BfR-BA-01382 | reverse complement strand
AGCTACATGTATGAATTCACTCTTTTGTTCAATCGCTTCATCTTCTTGCTGAATTTCCTCAAGTGCTACAAATGTCTCTACTACAGGTGCTTTTATTTCTGCAATCACTTCCACTTCTTCTAGCTCTTCTGTTTCCGCAATTACTTCCACTTCTTCTGGCTCTTCTGTTTCTGCAATTACTTCCACTTCTTCTTGTGCTTCTGTTTCTGCAATTACT
>NZ_JAKUFQ010000448.1:0-218 GCF_022663475.1 Bacillus cereus group sp. BfR-BA-01382 | reverse complement strand
CCGACATCGAGGTGCCAAACCTCCCCGTCGATGTGGACTCTTGGGGGAGATAAGCCTGTTATCCCCGGGGTAGCTTTTATCCGTTGAGCGATGGCCCTTCCATGCGGAACCCCCGGATCACTAAGCCCGACTTTCGTCCCTGCTCGACTTGTAGGTCTCGCAGTCAAGCTCCCTTATGCCTTTGCACTCTACGAATGATTTCCAACCATTCTGAGGGA
>NZ_JAKUFQ010000447.1:0-218 GCF_022663475.1 Bacillus cereus group sp. BfR-BA-01382 | reverse complement strand
CCGGATCACTAAGCCCGACTTTCGTCCCTGCTCGACTTGTAGGTCTCGCAGTCAAGCTCCCTTATGCCTTTGCACTCTACGAATGATTTCCAACCATTCTGAGGGACCCTTTGGGCGCCTCCGTTACACTTTAGGAGGCGACCGCCCCAGTCAAACTGCCCACCTGACACTGTCTCCCGGGTCGATAAGACCCGTAGGTTAGAATTTCAATACAGTCA
>NZ_JAKUFQ010000446.1:0-219 GCF_022663475.1 Bacillus cereus group sp. BfR-BA-01382 | reverse complement strand
TAAAATATTATTATGACGATAATCGCAAATCCATACCTTATCCCCTTCCTTCACTGTATCCCCTATTAGCTGTTCAAAATCAACGTATTCCATCATTAATTCCTCCTTAATCATTAAATAAAATAAATAATAAAGAAGCAGATTGGAAGCATACCTGCCAGAATCCAAACTGCTTCATATATATGATGTTTTGCTCTTTCTTTTTTAAATGGTGATTTC
>NZ_JAKUFQ010000445.1:0-219 GCF_022663475.1 Bacillus cereus group sp. BfR-BA-01382 | reverse complement strand
TGATTTTGCTCTTAATCTCCGTACTAATATGTAATTTTGCTCCTAATATGCTTAATTCTCCGTACCAATATGCAGTTTTGCTCCTAACTTCCGTACCAATACGTAATTTTGAACAACAAGCTATGAAGCCTGTTGTTATCACGTTTCTACAAAAAATGCTCCTAACTTCCGTACTAATATGCAGTTTTACAATGTTAGCCAAAATTTACTATACTAAAC
>NZ_JAKUFQ010000444.1:0-219 GCF_022663475.1 Bacillus cereus group sp. BfR-BA-01382 | reverse complement strand
CCCTATTTCAAAATCAGCTCTATAACCTTCTTTGTTTTCTGCTGTAAAATAACAACTACCAACATTTAAAACCGTTAAATCACTTTCGTTTGCTTGAACGTAATTTAAAATATAATTAAAATCCATTTTTAAAACCTCCAATTAGTAAAAAAGGGAACCTTTTATTCACAAGTAACAGATTTCTGGAATTCATCTGCTAAACTTTCATTGAAAAATCTT
>NZ_JAKUFQ010000443.1:0-221 GCF_022663475.1 Bacillus cereus group sp. BfR-BA-01382 | reverse complement strand
CTCCGGTTTGTCACCGGCAGTCACCTTAGAGTGCCCAACTTAATGATGGCAACTAAGATCAAGGGTTGCGCTCGTTGCGGGACTTAACCCAACATCTCACGACACGAGCTGCCGACAACCATGCACCACCTGTCACTCTGCTCCCGAAGGAGAAGCCCTATCTCTAGGGTTTTCAGAGGATGTCAAGACCTGGTAAGGTTCTTCGCGTTGCTTCGAATTAA
>NZ_JAKUFQ010000442.1:0-222 GCF_022663475.1 Bacillus cereus group sp. BfR-BA-01382 | reverse complement strand
CATCTTTAACAGTGTGTTGTTGTGGTGCTTGTGCTACCTTCGGCTGAGGTGCAACTACATTTTTTTGTGGAGCAATTGATTTTACTTCTTGCTTCGCATCTTGTTTTACCTTTTGCTTAACTTCTTGCTTTTTATTTTCCACCACGTTGTTCGCTTCTGCCTTTTGTGGTTGTTCAGTTTTTACTTCTTTAGCAGTTTCCTTCACTTCTTTAACTTTCGCTT
>NZ_JAKUFQ010000441.1:0-222 GCF_022663475.1 Bacillus cereus group sp. BfR-BA-01382 | reverse complement strand
GCCATTTGGGACAGCCTTTTCTTATATAAGAAAGGAATTGACGTTTTTTGTCGGTAAATCGATATTCCTTGTCGAATCGTTGATATATTTTGAGTTACGATAGATATAATTGAAAAATCGTTGATATAATTTCCTGTACTATCAACATTTTGGAGGAGCATCTTTTTATTTACTTTTAAACATTATAACGTTATATTTACTTCTCCCTTTTTTTGTGTTACG
>NZ_JAKUFQ010000440.1:0-222 GCF_022663475.1 Bacillus cereus group sp. BfR-BA-01382 | reverse complement strand
CAAAAAACTTTGATGTACCTAAAGATGCAGTGCCAGCATCTAAAGGAGATGTAAAATCTGTTGAAAGAACAGAAGGTACAGGTACAGATTCTCAAGAAGGAAAAATGGTAGCAACAAATGAAGAAAATTAAATAATATATAGTTATAACGAAGAGCATCCAAAAAGGGGTGCTCTTTTTATATTATAGGGATCAACTAGTTTTACAAAACATAGAGCTGTAG
>NZ_JAKUFQ010000439.1:0-222 GCF_022663475.1 Bacillus cereus group sp. BfR-BA-01382 | reverse complement strand
CCGCGACAACTTCATGACAGCAGAAAAAGCTTTAGAATACGGTTTAATCGATAAGATCTTTACAAATCGTTAATAACTAAAAGCGGAAGCGGCTCGTTCAGAATCGCAGGGGGATGGAGCTTCTGACAAAGAGGTGCTTTTTACCTCGGCGGAAGAAGCGAAGCCACCGACCATTCTAGCCGCTGGAGCTGGATATACTAAAAGCGGAAGCGGCTCGTTCAG
>NZ_JAKUFQ010000438.1:0-223 GCF_022663475.1 Bacillus cereus group sp. BfR-BA-01382 | reverse complement strand
ATGCTTTCTCTTGTACTTCCGTACTTGAAATTGGCTTTTGTACTTGCTCTTCCACTACTTGCTGCACTGGGCGTTCTTCCATTTGTGGCTCTGCTACTACTTGCTGCACTGATTGTTCTTCCACTTGTGATTCTACTACCACCTGCTGCATTGGTTGTTCTTCCACTTGTGATTCTACTACCACCTGCTGCATTGGTTGTTCTTCCACTTGTGATTCTACTAC
>NZ_JAKUFQ010000437.1:0-223 GCF_022663475.1 Bacillus cereus group sp. BfR-BA-01382 | reverse complement strand
TATTCCCTTAAATTATGATAAACAAATAGAGTGTGCTTGTATTATTCACATAATTTTAGATTGGAAAAATGAAAAGAACGCCTTTTAAAGGCGCTCTTTGATGGATCACTGGAACATTCATATAATGTTAATGTTTGTGAGTCATGAACAAATGAATGCTTCAACAAGTAAGGATTTTATGTACTATATACGATATTTTTTAAAAATATTGTAGAAAATGAAA
>NZ_JAKUFQ010000436.1:0-223 GCF_022663475.1 Bacillus cereus group sp. BfR-BA-01382 | reverse complement strand
GCTCTTTGATGAATCACTATAACATTCATATAATGTTAATGTTTGTGAGTCATGAACAAATGAATGCTTCAACAAGTAAGGATTCTATGTACTATATGCAATGTTTTAAAAATTGGTGTGGAAAAATAGAAAAATAATTAGTGAGAAGTATCTATTCCCTTAAATTATGATAAACAAATAGAGTGTGCTTGTATTATTCACATAATTTTAGATTGGAAAAATG
>NZ_JAKUFQ010000435.1:0-223 GCF_022663475.1 Bacillus cereus group sp. BfR-BA-01382 | reverse complement strand
TGTTACCCTCTACGACGGACCTTTCCAGGTCGCTTCGTCTACCTCGTTCCTTTGTAACTCCGTATAGAATGTCCTACAACCCCAAGAGGCAAGCCTCTTGGTTTGGGCTATGTTCCGTTTCGCTCGCCGCTACTCAGGAAATCGCATTTGCTTTCTCTTCCTCCAGGTACTTAGATGTTTCAGTTCCCTGGGTCTGTCTTCCATACCCTATGTATTCAGGTAA
>NZ_JAKUFQ010000434.1:0-223 GCF_022663475.1 Bacillus cereus group sp. BfR-BA-01382 | reverse complement strand
CTACGATGTTCAATTTGTATTTGATCAAGACAGTATTAAAGCTTTAGGGAACCAAGGTGGAAACGACAACCAAGGCGGAAACGACAACCAAGGCGGAAACGACAACCAAGGAGGAAACAACAACCAAGGTGGAAACAACAACCAAGGTGGAAATAATAACCCGAGAGTAATAGTTGATCCGAAAAATTTAGTAGATGGCCAATATGATATTACATTTAAAGTA
>NZ_JAKUFQ010000433.1:0-223 GCF_022663475.1 Bacillus cereus group sp. BfR-BA-01382 | reverse complement strand
TGTGATTCTACTACCACCTGCTGCATTGGTTGTTCTTCCACTTGTGGTTCTGCTACCACCTGCTGCATTGGTTGTTCTTCCACTTGTGGTTCTGCTACTACTTGTTGCACTAGTTGTTCTTCCACTTGTGGTTCTGCTACTACTTGTTGCACTGGTCTATTCTCTACTCGTACATTAACAGAATGCTGCATTGCATTCGCCCTAGCTGCATGTCTTTCCATTA
>NZ_JAKUFQ010000432.1:0-225 GCF_022663475.1 Bacillus cereus group sp. BfR-BA-01382 | reverse complement strand
TTAACCACTACACCACGGGACCATTTGGTTGCGGGGACAGGATTTGAACCTGCGACCTTCGGGTTATGAGCCCGACGAGCTACCGTACTGCTCCACCCCGCGATGATATAAATAGCTTGGCGACGTCCTACTCTCACAGGGACAAGGTCCCAACTACCATCGGCGCTAGAGAGCTTAACTTCCGTGTTCGGTATGGGAACGGGTGTGACCTCTCTGCCATCATCA
>NZ_JAKUFQ010000431.1:0-225 GCF_022663475.1 Bacillus cereus group sp. BfR-BA-01382 | reverse complement strand
TAGAACAATTATATCGTGCTTATGAAATGTATAAGGAAGAGCGTTATAAAAACCTTGCCGATCAATTAAGTGATGCTGTACTTCGTTATAATAAAAAAGATAATTATTATGTTGATTATTATGATGCAGATGCAGGGAAACAAAATAATTTTGTAACAACATCATACATAAATCCGCGTGCATTCTCTTATATGAAGAAGTACGGTAAAGTTTCTGCTCAGCAAT
>NZ_JAKUFQ010000430.1:0-226 GCF_022663475.1 Bacillus cereus group sp. BfR-BA-01382 | reverse complement strand
GCCATTTGGGACAGCCTTTTCTTATATAAGAAAGGAATTGACGTTTTTTGTCGGTAAATCGATATTCCTTGTCGAATCGTTGATATATTTTGAGTTACGATAGATATAATTAAAAAATCGTTGATATATTGTAAGTTATGATAGATATATTCGAAAAATCGTTGATATAATTTCCTGTACTATCAACATTTTGGAGGAGCATCTTTTTATTTACTTTTAAACATTA
>NZ_JAKUFQ010000429.1:0-226 GCF_022663475.1 Bacillus cereus group sp. BfR-BA-01382 | reverse complement strand
GTGCGTCGTAGTTTGGTTGATATATTTGTTGTTGGTATTGCGGTTGAGTTGTGTATGGGTTTTGTGGTGTTACATATGGATTTTGCTGATATTGTTGTTCTTGGTTTTGTGTTGCTGCATATGGATTTTCGTCATATTGTTGTTCTTGTTGCTGTAACTCTTGTTCTTCGTATTGTTCTGTGTATCTCTGTTCCTGCTGTTGAGGGTAAAATGGTTGCCTTGGGTA
>NZ_JAKUFQ010000428.1:0-228 GCF_022663475.1 Bacillus cereus group sp. BfR-BA-01382 | reverse complement strand
TTTAATTAATCTCTTATGAATTGGGAAGAATAAGAGAATGTAGAGTCTATTTGATAAGAATACCTATAGAGAATATTTAATTAATCTTTCATAAACTAGATAGAACAAGAAAATGAGGAGTTTATTTAATAAGAATACCTATAGAGAATACTTAATTAATCTTTTATAAACTAAATAGAATAAAAATAAGGTATTTGAAACTATTAATATGACCTAGGTAATATTATA
>NZ_JAKUFQ010000427.1:0-228 GCF_022663475.1 Bacillus cereus group sp. BfR-BA-01382 | reverse complement strand
ACATGAATCATCGCAAGAGCCGCCGTGTCCGTGAGGGAAGAATTCGCATTTTTTACAGTAACATCGTTTAGTCCAGTAAAATTTCTTTTCAAAACGTACACATTTTGTAACTAAAGTGCATTCTTTTCTACGTGTTACTTTCGTAACGAACGTCCATTTTTGAACGCGTACACGAGTACATTTCGTAACAAATGTCCACTTTTTAACGTGAGTACATTTTGTAACAAA
>NZ_JAKUFQ010000426.1:0-228 GCF_022663475.1 Bacillus cereus group sp. BfR-BA-01382 | reverse complement strand
CGTCCTACTCTCACAGGGACAAGGTCCCAACTACCATCGGCGCTAGAGAGCTTAACTTCCGTGTTCGGTATGGGAACGGGTGTGACCTCTCTGCCATCATCACCAAACTATTGAAGGTATATTCCTTCAAAACTAGATAACATTGCTACATATTATATGGTTAAGTCCTCGATCTATTAGTATTCGTCAGCTCCACATGTCACCATGCTTCCACCTCGAACCTATCAA
>NZ_JAKUFQ010000425.1:0-228 GCF_022663475.1 Bacillus cereus group sp. BfR-BA-01382 | reverse complement strand
ACGTATCAAACAGCATAGAGAAATACCACAAGGCCATATAATCAAGTCATGTACGATTTCTATGACACCTACTGGTAAATACTATGTGTCCATTTTGACTGAATACGAAAAGGAGATCGTACAAAAAGAAGTAGAAACAGTTGTTGGATTAGACTTTGCGATGGATCAATTATACGTCAGTTCTGAGGATGAGAGAGCCAATTATCCTAAGTTCTATCGTGAAATATT
>NZ_JAKUFQ010000424.1:0-228 GCF_022663475.1 Bacillus cereus group sp. BfR-BA-01382 | reverse complement strand
CAAAAAGCGTTCCAATTGTCGTTAATATCTGAGGCGGACTATAAAAAACAATTGCAAACAATTGAAGAAGAAAAGCGAAGAAAAGAAGAAGAAAAGAAAAGGCAAGAAGAAGAAGAAAAAAGGAAAAAAGAACAGCAAGAGTGGTTTAATAAAGTGAAAGAGTGGATTCCATCGTTATGGTAAAAGAAAGAGGCGAATTTCGTTATTCGCCTCTTTCTCATGTAAAAA
>NZ_JAKUFQ010000423.1:0-229 GCF_022663475.1 Bacillus cereus group sp. BfR-BA-01382 | reverse complement strand
TTAGTTGTGGAAATATTGGAAGGGAAGTGAGGGATAAGGGGTTTCTATAACTATAGTGTTGTTATGGGAAGAGGTGAAAGAAGAGGCGAAGAGATAGTTTATTTTTTTTGACTTATATTGAGAATGATAATCAATAATACTTATGTTACATAAAAGAATGCTAATTAAATAATAGGTAAAAGAGATTATTTTTTTCTTATAAATTGAGAATAATTATCATTTTCAAAAA
>NZ_JAKUFQ010000422.1:0-229 GCF_022663475.1 Bacillus cereus group sp. BfR-BA-01382 | reverse complement strand
AAAACTCCCTCTCTCTTTCACCCTATGTTCACATGAGAGTCACACCTACCTTTTATAGTATATATATCGAAGTTGTTCCTCCCTAATTTTTAAGACATTCCCCAGTGTCTTTGAACAACTTCCATCCCTAATTAAATTGACATAAATTGTCCCCTTCCTTGACCATCTTATAAATGATGGTCTTATTTTTTTGTCTTTCTATCTTTTCTTTAAAACTCCCTCTCTCTTT
>NZ_JAKUFQ010000421.1:0-229 GCF_022663475.1 Bacillus cereus group sp. BfR-BA-01382 | reverse complement strand
ACGCCAAAGGCGCTAGATCCTAAGTCTAGTGCGTCTGCCAATTCCGCCACACCCGCATATTTCATTAAAATGGTGAGCCATGAAGGATTCGAACCTTCGACCCTCTGATTAAAAGTCAGATGCTCTACCAACTGAGCTAATGGCTCTCAAAATTAAAACTGGTGCCGACTAGAGGACTTGAACCCCCAACCTACTGATTACAAGTCAGTTGCTCTACCAATTGAGCTAA
>NZ_JAKUFQ010000420.1:0-230 GCF_022663475.1 Bacillus cereus group sp. BfR-BA-01382 | reverse complement strand
GGAATGTAATGAGGGCGGTTTAATAAAAAATGAATTTTTTCATCATTATTCATATCCTTAAATGATTTATTATACGGAACAGTTCTTACTTGTTCTTGTTGTTCTTGTTCTTGTTCTTGTTGTTCTTGTTGTTCTTGTTCTGCGTGTGCTTCTTTTTCCTCTTCTTCTATTTTTTCTTCCACTTGCTGCTCTTCTTGTTGTTCTTGTTCTGTTACCTCTTCCACAGCACT
>NZ_JAKUFQ010000419.1:0-231 GCF_022663475.1 Bacillus cereus group sp. BfR-BA-01382 | reverse complement strand
ATATAAAATAACAGCAGGACCTCGTATTAATATCGACTATGCAGAAGAAGCTGTACATTATCCGTGGCGTTTTTATTATAAGGGGCATCCGTTTGTTTCAAAGAAATAAACTATATCAATGATTTTTCAAATATATCTATCATAACTTACAATATATCAACGGTTCGACAAGAAATATCGATTTATCGACAAATAATAACATTACGAATAAAAGAAGACTGTTCCAAAATG
>NZ_JAKUFQ010000418.1:0-232 GCF_022663475.1 Bacillus cereus group sp. BfR-BA-01382 | reverse complement strand
TAAAATATTATTATGACGATAATCGCAAATCCATACCTTATCCCCTTCCTTCACTGTATCCCCTATTAGCTGTTCAAAATCAACGTATTCCATCATTAATTCCTCCTTAATTTTTAATTAAAATCATTAAATAAAATAAATAATAAAGAAGCAGATTGGAAGCATACCTGCCAGAATCCAAACTGCTTCATATATATGATGTTTTGCTCTTTCTTTTTTAAATGGTGATTTC
>NZ_JAKUFQ010000417.1:0-233 GCF_022663475.1 Bacillus cereus group sp. BfR-BA-01382 | reverse complement strand
CTTCTGTTCTTCTACTTTCTTTTGTTCTTCTACTTTCTTTTGTTCTTCGGCTTTCTTCTGTTCTTCTACTTTCTTTTGTTCTTCGGCTTTCTTTTGTTCTTCTGCTTTCTTCTGTTCTTCTACTTTCTTCTGTTCTTCCGCTTTCTTCTGTTCTTCTACTTTCTTTTGTTCTTCTGCTTTCTTTTGTCCTTCCGCTTCAATTGCAACGTTTAATTGTTGCTGAAGAGCCTGAA
>NZ_JAKUFQ010000416.1:0-233 GCF_022663475.1 Bacillus cereus group sp. BfR-BA-01382 | reverse complement strand
TATTTTTCTTTCTTTCACAATCACCTCAAACACCCCTTTACAAATATATCAACGATTTTTTCAATATATCTATCACAACTAGCAATATATCAACGATTTTTCCAATATATCTATCATAACTCACAATATATCAACGATTTTTCTAATATATCGATCGGTCGACAATATCCGACACTACCTCACTTCAATCACTCACAGCATATCCTAGAAAAACATCTTCAGCAAAAACTTAA
>NZ_JAKUFQ010000415.1:0-234 GCF_022663475.1 Bacillus cereus group sp. BfR-BA-01382 | reverse complement strand
CAAGGATTTTTTTCCTGAATTTTTGCTGATGAAGATGGAAAAAATTTTCGGCTTTATAGGTTGATAAAGTTATGTCGTAACAGGAAATATAAGAACAGATATATAAATAAATAAAAAGAACATAAAAACGCAAATAAAAACGAAAATGAGGGGAACTTTATGAACCAAAATCAATTCGAATGTCGTATTTCAGAAGAAGATGTACAAATGTTAAGAGCGTTAGCTCACCCACTT
>NZ_JAKUFQ010000414.1:0-235 GCF_022663475.1 Bacillus cereus group sp. BfR-BA-01382 | reverse complement strand
TCTCTTGCACCACATTCTTGTTTTCCAGCCGTTTCACTACAGCAGTTACTCCGCTTTTTTCTGTTCTTCTGCTTTCTTTTGCTCTTCTACTTTCTTCTGTTCTTCTACTTTCTTCTGTTCTTCGGCTTTCTTTTGTTCTTCTACTTTCTTCTGTTCTTCTACTTTCTTCTGTTCTTCTACTTTCTTTTGTTCTTCTACTTTCTTTTGTTCTTCGGCTTTCTTCTGTTCTTCTACT
>NZ_JAKUFQ010000413.1:0-235 GCF_022663475.1 Bacillus cereus group sp. BfR-BA-01382 | reverse complement strand
TGTAAGTCTTGGAACTAGCTTTAATTTATTGGCCCATACTGGATCTGTTAATATATTAAGTCCATTCGTTTGGATAAGAAAAGTAGAATGCCCAATCCATGTGACAGTCGTTTTTTTTACATTACTTTGCAAAAATGCACTTTGTTTAACGGGTGATTGTTCTACTAAGAAAGAAAAATCTTTTTTGTTTTGCTTTCGTTCTTTACGCCAGCGTAAAAAAGAGCGAATTGATTTT
>NZ_JAKUFQ010000412.1:0-235 GCF_022663475.1 Bacillus cereus group sp. BfR-BA-01382 | reverse complement strand
ATCCATAATCGCCGCTTGGCCATATAACTCAAATGCCTCTGCAATTTTTTGTTTCGCTTCCGCTTCTGCTAAACCTTTTAATCTGATAACATCTGCTTCCGCTGTACCTTGTGCTTTTTGTACTTCTGCTTTTGCTTGACCTTGCGCTTTTTCGATTTCCGCCTTCGCTAAACCTTCTACACGAACTTCTTCTGCACGTGCTCTTGCTTCCGCTTCAATTTTATATTGATCTGCA
>NZ_JAKUFQ010000411.1:0-235 GCF_022663475.1 Bacillus cereus group sp. BfR-BA-01382 | reverse complement strand
CGAAGACAAAGGCACTAACGAAGATAAAGGAACAAATGAAGACAAAGGCACTAACGAAGATAAAGGTACAAATGAAGACAAAGGTACGAACGAGGACAAAGGGAACAAAGACGATAATGGCACAGTAACAGAAGACAAAGATACACAAACAGATGGTGGTTCTGTAACGGGAAGTAAAGACAATAAAATTGAAGACAAAGTAACTGCTGAAAAAGAAAACAAAGAAACAGTAACA
>NZ_JAKUFQ010000410.1:0-236 GCF_022663475.1 Bacillus cereus group sp. BfR-BA-01382 | reverse complement strand
CATCTTTAACAGTGTGTTGTTGTGGTGCTTGTGCTACCTTCGGCTGAGGTGCAACTACATTTTTTTGTGGAGCAATTGATTTTACTTCTTGCTTCGCATCTTGTTTTACCTCTTGCTTAACTTCCTGCTTTGTTTCTTGCTTTACCGTTTGCTTAACTTCTTGCTTTTTATTTTCCACCACGTTGTTCGCTTCTGCCTTTTGTGGTTGTTCAGTTTTTACTTCTTTAGCAGTTTCC
>NZ_JAKUFQ010000409.1:0-237 GCF_022663475.1 Bacillus cereus group sp. BfR-BA-01382 | reverse complement strand
CCAGTAGTATCAGTAGTACCACTAAAACCATTAAAACAGTTAGAGCAACCGCCACAACCTCCGCAACCAAAACAACCGAAGCAACCAATACAACGGAATCCGCCACAACGGAATCCGCCACAACGACCTCCGCCACAACCGCCACAGCGACCACAACCCCCACAGCGACGAGCAGCATCTTCAATATAGTAATATGGATATTGATTTTGCTGGTCCCAATAGACAATATTTCCAGAT
>NZ_JAKUFQ010000408.1:0-237 GCF_022663475.1 Bacillus cereus group sp. BfR-BA-01382 | reverse complement strand
GGTGTAAGCTGTACTCTAAGCCATTTACATGATTAATAGAATGTGACAGTAAGTTTTCCGCATGCTCTATATTTGCTGAATCTATTTTGGAAGGGAAAATCTCATCCCATGCCAATACAGCTGCAGATGGAAATACAGCATAAGATGGATTAACTACTTTTAACCAATTTGCTAACAGATTGGGTATGATATCGTTTAATTGTCTAAGCGTATATTGACCTTGAATTAATGCAAAGT
>NZ_JAKUFQ010000407.1:0-238 GCF_022663475.1 Bacillus cereus group sp. BfR-BA-01382 | reverse complement strand
TTTAAGTAAAAAGCGTAAGCAGCTTGCTCAGAAGGGGAAGGCATTGGAACTCCTGACGAAGAGGCGTTTTGTGCCTCGCAGGAAGGGGTGAAATGACTGACCCTTCTAGCCACCGACCATTCTAGCTGCTGAAGCTGGATTAAATAAAAAGCGTAAGCGGCTCGTTCAGAAAGGTTAAAATGGTCGATCTTTTTAACTATCGGAGCTGGAACTAAACTAAATAAGAAGCGAAGACAAA
>NZ_JAKUFQ010000406.1:0-240 GCF_022663475.1 Bacillus cereus group sp. BfR-BA-01382 | reverse complement strand
CTCTTGTAGGCATACCGAAAATGTTGATTGAAAACAAAAAGACATACTAAAAGTATGTCTTTTTATTTAATTACTATAATATTACCTAGGTCATATTAATAGTTTCAAATATCTTATTCTTGTTCTATCTAGTTTATGAAAGATTAATTAAATATTCTCTATAGGTATTCTTATCAAATAGACTCTACATTCTCTTATTCTTCCCAATTCATAAGAGATTAATTAAATATATTCTAAAGT
>NZ_JAKUFQ010000405.1:0-240 GCF_022663475.1 Bacillus cereus group sp. BfR-BA-01382 | reverse complement strand
CAAATGGAGGATTAGCTCAGCTGGGAGAGCACCTGCCTTACAAGCAGGGGGTCGGCGGTTCGATCCCGTCATCCTCCACCATTTAGCCGACTTAGCTCAATTGGTAGAGCATCTGACTTGTAATCAGAAGGTCGAAGGTTCGAATCCTTCATGGCTCACCATTTTAATGAAATATGCGGGTGTGGCGGAATTGGCAGACGCACTAGACTTAGGATCTAGCGCCTTTGGCGTGGGGGTTCG
>NZ_JAKUFQ010000404.1:0-241 GCF_022663475.1 Bacillus cereus group sp. BfR-BA-01382 | reverse complement strand
TGCTGCTCAAAAACAAGCAGAGCAAGCTGCTAAAGCTGCGCAAGCTCAGCCAGCACAAGCTGCACCAGCAAACAATGGTGGACAAGCTCAAAAAGAAGAGCCTAAAAAAGAAGAACCTAAAAAGGAAGAACCTAAAAAAGAGGCACCTAAAGCAGAAAAGAAAACACCAGAGCAAAACCCAGCACCAACTCCACCGGATACTGGCGTAATTGGTAAAGCTAAGCAATATTTGGGTAAGCCA
>NZ_JAKUFQ010000403.1:0-241 GCF_022663475.1 Bacillus cereus group sp. BfR-BA-01382 | reverse complement strand
GATACAAGGAGTAACTGGTGCGACAGGAGATCAAGGACCACAGGGAATCCAAGGCCCGCAAGGAATCCAAGGTCCAACCGGTCCCCAAGGAATTCAAGGGGAACAAGGCCCACAAGGGATGCAAGGAGCACAAGGGATCCAAGGTCCGACCGGTCCTCAAGGCCCAACAGGAATACAAGGGGTACAAGGAGAGATAGGTCCAACCGGTCCTCAAGGTGTGCAAGGATTGCAAGGTCCCCAA
>NZ_JAKUFQ010000402.1:0-243 GCF_022663475.1 Bacillus cereus group sp. BfR-BA-01382 | reverse complement strand
ATGTTTACTCGTTTGCATTTAAATTTGAAAGAGATTAACTCTCGAAAAAATTAAGTCTTAGATATGGAGGGAATTATTATGTTTAAAAAGATTCATGAATATGAAGGTGGAAATATCGTCTTAGAAGATGAAGAGTTTGGCACTGATGAAGTGATTTTGAAAAAGGATGGGTGTATTGATTACAGCATTGGTTTTAATGGTGTTAAACCCCGTGAGGATAAAACAGGAGAAGGTACAATGTCT
>NZ_JAKUFQ010000401.1:0-244 GCF_022663475.1 Bacillus cereus group sp. BfR-BA-01382 | reverse complement strand
AGGTCCCCAAGGTCCTACAGGGGACACAGGGGCAACGGGAGCGCAAGGTCCCCAAGGAGTTCAAGGGATACAAGGCCCAACGGGAGCTACAGGAGCAACAGGAGCGACAGGTCCACAAGGAATTCAAGGCCCGCAAGGAATCCAAGGCCCAACAGGGGCTACAGGAGCAACAGGTTCCCAAGGACCAACTGGAAATACAGGCCCAACAGGTTCACAAGGAATACAAGGTCCAACTGGTCCAACA
>NZ_JAKUFQ010000400.1:0-244 GCF_022663475.1 Bacillus cereus group sp. BfR-BA-01382 | reverse complement strand
ATCGTATTTCTATCAAGCGTATTAGTATAATAGAAACTTTGTAACAAAAGAAAGAGAAGGGGGAATGAAAGATATGAAAGAGCAAGTATTACAAGTAACAAAAGGTGACTTTGTAGGATCGGCAAGTGGAGCAGTAGTATTAACAGCATTAATCGTATTTCTATCAAGCGTATTAGTATAATAGAAACTTTGTAACAAAAGAAAAAGAAGGGAGAATGAAAGATATGAAAGAGCAAGTATTACA
>NZ_JAKUFQ010000399.1:0-244 GCF_022663475.1 Bacillus cereus group sp. BfR-BA-01382 | reverse complement strand
TGTAATTTCACGACCACCAGTAGGCGCACTTTTTTCAGTAGATTTCGCAACTGGTTTTGCAGCCGGCTTTTCTTTTACCACAGGTTTACTTGATTCTACATTCTTAATAGAATCGTTACTCTTAACAGACTCTTTATTCTTAACTGCTGTATTATTTTTAACCGGCGCTTCTTCTTGAGCTACAACTTCTTTCTTTTCAATTACAGGTGCCGTTCCTGTTAAAAATGGCACGTGAACATATCCG
>NZ_JAKUFQ010000398.1:0-246 GCF_022663475.1 Bacillus cereus group sp. BfR-BA-01382 | reverse complement strand
CCTATTGTTGTAACCCTTTTTTCTACTGGGAACATTTCTACAACGTAGGCTAACGCTACTGGAGAAAATGTAGCTGCGGCTATCCCCTGTATACCTCTATAAATAACAAGCCAAAAGAAACTATCTACAAACCCTAAGCAAAAAGAAACTATCGACAGTGCAAGCAATCCAATAAAAATCACTTTTTTTCGTCCATATTTATCAGAGATTGCCCCAAATAACAAACACCCTATAGCAAAGCCAACA
>NZ_JAKUFQ010000397.1:0-246 GCF_022663475.1 Bacillus cereus group sp. BfR-BA-01382 | reverse complement strand
CTAACAGGTGACTATCTTTCTTTATATATATAGATAGTTCAAAGTGGAATGAAAATAATTCCTATATGTAAAGAATAATGTGGATATTATAGGAAGACAATAGAAATTAAAGGAAATTCATGTAAAATTCAAATTAACTTCATATCAACTTCATATTAGAAATTAATTATAATAGGTTATTGTGATGCTTTTTATTTTTCATAAAATTAAAAGTTTGAATTTAGGAGGTATTGCTCAAACCTAAAT
>NZ_JAKUFQ010000396.1:0-248 GCF_022663475.1 Bacillus cereus group sp. BfR-BA-01382 | reverse complement strand
ATATAACTTTCTAATTTCATAACATCCTCTAAGCTATTAAGCATAATTCTCGTATTACCAACTTCACTTTTTAACGCTGGTTCACATTTTAAGCTTGTACATATTTCTTTCACATCATCTTCTAATATTTCTGTTAATACATATTTCTTTCGCCCTTTTACCTTTACTCTCATAACTGGATAAAAAGCTTTTATATCTAAATAACTTCCTACATTCATACAACGTAGCCATTCTACATTACGTTTATT
>NZ_JAKUFQ010000395.1:0-249 GCF_022663475.1 Bacillus cereus group sp. BfR-BA-01382 | reverse complement strand
CCTCTTGGCCATCTTGCGGAACTATTGGATTTTCATTCACCGTATTTGGTGTTGGTTGACTCACATTTTGTTTCGCTTTATTTGCTTCTTTTTCTTTTTGAGATGCTTCAACTTCTTTTTTCTTTGCATCTTCAATTCTTTTTTGCTCTGCCATCTTCTTCGCTTCTTCAACCTCTTTCAATCTTCGTTCCTCTTCCAAACGTTTTCTTTCTTCTTCTTGTTTCCTTCTTTCTTCAGCTAATTTTTCTT
>NZ_JAKUFQ010000394.1:0-250 GCF_022663475.1 Bacillus cereus group sp. BfR-BA-01382 | reverse complement strand
GGAGAAACGGGACCGACCGGAATAACAGGTTCAACGGGAATAACGGGACTGACCGGAGTAACCGGGCTAACCGGAGAAACGGGACCAATCGGAATAACGGGACCAACTGGAATAACAGGACCAACGGGAGTAACTGGAGCAACAGGTCCTACTGGGGGTATTGGCCCTATAACAACAACCAATTTGTTATATTACACTTTTGCAGATGGAGAGAAACTTATATATACAGATACTGACGGGATACCTCAAT
>NZ_JAKUFQ010000393.1:0-250 GCF_022663475.1 Bacillus cereus group sp. BfR-BA-01382 | reverse complement strand
ATCATCATAATCTAATTATATATGAACTTCATGTTATTAGAACATGTTGCAAATTCGTCAAACAGAAGTTAATTACTTATAAAAAACTAATTGTTATTGAAAGTAGGGAGTCTTGTCTTTATCTATTATATAGAACTATATGTTATTAAAAGAACGGTTCTTTCTTAATTATTTATATTGAACTATATGTTGTTAAAAGAATAGTAAATTGAGGAGAAATATTCGGATGAATATTAGGCAGTTAAAAGAA
>NZ_JAKUFQ010000392.1:0-252 GCF_022663475.1 Bacillus cereus group sp. BfR-BA-01382 | reverse complement strand
AGATGGTAATAATGAAATTACAAAAAAGATGGTTATTATGTGGTCTATTTTCACTATGTACACTCCCTCATATCGTTCATGCAGAATCAAAAGAACCAATTAATCATGAATCTGTAAAAAAAGAACCCATAAATAATGTAGAGAAAACATTTACGCAAAAACATACTTCTATAGAAGGTTGCGAGATTAGTGATGAAGGTAAAGATATTATCGAGGATTATATGGTTAAAAAATATATGCCTATCGAGGGGT
>NZ_JAKUFQ010000391.1:0-252 GCF_022663475.1 Bacillus cereus group sp. BfR-BA-01382 | reverse complement strand
TAGGTTCGAGGTGGAAGCATGGTGACATGTGGAGCTGACGAATACTAATAGATCGAGGACTTAACCATATAATATGAAGCAATGTTATCTAGTTTTGAAAGAATATAAAAACTTGTTGACTTTCAAAAGTAAATAAGTTAAAATGATTCTTGTCTTAAATGAATACAGTCTGGTAATGATGGCAGAGAGGTCACACCCGTTCCCATACCGAACACGGAAGTTAAGCTCTCTAGCGCCGATGGTAGTTGGGAC
>NZ_JAKUFQ010000390.1:0-254 GCF_022663475.1 Bacillus cereus group sp. BfR-BA-01382 | reverse complement strand
TTATATTTTACGGATATTTAAAAGATATCTAATATATTTCTAAAAATACAAAGGATCAGAAATATCCCGAAATAACCCCGCCTATCTCGATTTAGTATCTAATTTATATTTATTTTATATCTATTTTATATTTTAATTATATTTTTTATTCATAAACCTTATAAAACCCTTGTTGTTAAAGTTTTTATGGGTTATAATATATTTATTAAATATAAATTAGAAATAAATTTCATAGAGGTGATGTATAATGGCAA
>NZ_JAKUFQ010000389.1:0-254 GCF_022663475.1 Bacillus cereus group sp. BfR-BA-01382 | reverse complement strand
TCTCGTTTATCGACATTATTAATGGATGAAGGGTTTCGCAAGCAACTATTAGAAGCGAAGGATGAAAGTGAGCTTCTTCAACTATTTGATGAAAAAGAGAATGAAAAAGAAAAAGAGAATGAAAAAGAAGAAGAGATTGAAGTTGCAAAACCAGAAGGAAATGAACCGTACGTACTTGCTGTTACAGCTTGCCCAACTGGAATCGCTCACACATATATGGCGGCGGATAGCTTAAAAGCAAAAGCGGCAGAGTT
>NZ_JAKUFQ010000388.1:0-256 GCF_022663475.1 Bacillus cereus group sp. BfR-BA-01382 | reverse complement strand
GGCCGTAGCTGGTGATCTGGGGGAAGAGTATCTTGGGATGAGCGAAGAAGAATTTATGTTCATCAGTTCTAAGATGGATACGATAATTCATTGCGGTGCAGATGTAAGACATTTTGGAGATGTAAAACAATTTGAAAATATAAATGTCCAAGGAACTAGCCGTATGCTAGCATTAGCGGAGAAAGGTGCTACATTCCATTTTATTTCTACAATTGGTATCCCGTTAGAATTAGCGGTAGATCAATGGGATACATAC
>NZ_JAKUFQ010000387.1:0-256 GCF_022663475.1 Bacillus cereus group sp. BfR-BA-01382 | reverse complement strand
ACTACAGTTCAAGATACAGCTAAAGTTCGTGAAGCAGTTAAAGCTCAAGAAGTAGCTGAAACTCAAGCAAAAGCTAAGGCCGCGGAAGCAACTAAAGCTCGCGAAGCAGCTGAAGCTCAAGCAGAAGTTAAGGCTCAAGAAGCGGCTAAAGCTCGTGAAGCAGCTAAGGCTCAAGAAGCAGCTAAAGCTCAGGCAGATGCTGAAGCTCAAGCAGAAGCTAAAGCTCAAGAGGCGGCTAAAGCTCGTGAAGCAGCTA
>NZ_JAKUFQ010000386.1:0-257 GCF_022663475.1 Bacillus cereus group sp. BfR-BA-01382 | reverse complement strand
CAAGGTCCCAACTACCATCGGCGCTAGAGAGCTTAACTTCCGTGTTCGGTATGGGAACGGGTGTGACCTCTCTGCCATCATTACCAGACTGTATTCATTTAAGACAAGAATTATTGTAACTCATTTAACTTTTAAAGTCAACAAGTTTTTTATATTCTTTCAAAACTAGATAACATTGCTTCATATTATATGGTTAAGTCCTCGATCTATTAGTATTCGTCAGCTCCACATGTCACCATGCTTCCACCTCGAACCTA
>NZ_JAKUFQ010000385.1:0-258 GCF_022663475.1 Bacillus cereus group sp. BfR-BA-01382 | reverse complement strand
ATCTAGGTTTGACAATCCATAGCATTATGGGACGTATGCGAATTCAAACTCTTTTACATGAATCACAAGCAATGACAGAAGAGTTACAAGTTCAATCAGAAGAATTGCAAACGCAAGCGGAAGAACTACAAATGCAAGCAGAAGAATTACGAACAACGAATGAACAATTAGAGTCTAGAACTGAAGAAGCTGAGCAGAAAACAGCTGACTTACAAATTACTAAATCAGAATTAGAAGAAAAAGCAAGTGAGTTGTTAC
>NZ_JAKUFQ010000384.1:0-258 GCF_022663475.1 Bacillus cereus group sp. BfR-BA-01382 | reverse complement strand
CCCTATTTCAAAATCAGCTCTATAACCTTCTTTGTTTTCTGCTGTAAAATAACAACTACCAACATTTAAAACCGTTAAATCACTTTCGTTTGCTTGAACGTAATTTAAAATGTCTTCAAAACTTTCCTTTTGTTCAACGTAATTCAGAATATAATTAAAATCCATTTTTAAAACCTCCAATTAGTAAAAAAGGGAACCTTTTATTCACAAGTAACAGATTTCTGGAATTCATCTGCTAAACTTTCATTGAAAAATCTT
>NZ_JAKUFQ010000383.1:0-258 GCF_022663475.1 Bacillus cereus group sp. BfR-BA-01382 | reverse complement strand
CCCCTTTGGCACTGCAACCTATTAACAAGAAAAAAATAGATAAAATCGCTGTAAATAGCGTAATAGATTTTTTCATTCCTTCACCTCTAATTGATAATGATAATCATTAACTACTATTCTACTTTAATTGATAAGGATTATCATTGTCAACATGAAACGCATACATTTTTCTACAAAAAACAAAAAGCGCGACAAAAAGATTCTTTCTTTTCGCCGCGCTCTAGTTAACAATATTATTCACATTCATTTTCCTCTAAC
>NZ_JAKUFQ010000382.1:0-259 GCF_022663475.1 Bacillus cereus group sp. BfR-BA-01382 | reverse complement strand
GTATTAGTATAATAGAAACTTTGTAACAAAAGAAAAAGAAGGGAGAATGAGGGATATGAACAGTGAACAAGTGTTTCAAGTAACAAAAACAGATTTATTAGGATCCTTAGGTGGAGCGGTAATATTAACATCATTTATTCTATTCCTTGCAAGTGTATTAGTATGATATATATAAATACAATCATTCAAAAAAAATAAAGACTCTAACGTATTAGTAAGTAGTTAATATGTTGGAGTCTTTTTTATTTTCTTCTTATAT
>NZ_JAKUFQ010000381.1:0-259 GCF_022663475.1 Bacillus cereus group sp. BfR-BA-01382 | reverse complement strand
ATAAGTAGCTTCTTTTTTTTGAAATTAATTTCCAAATAATAGACTCACATCTGCATCTGTTATTTCTACTTCCTCATTTTCGTCTTGATTATCGTCCTTATGTTCTTCAGGGAGTTTTTCTTTTTCAGAGTTCTCGTCCTCTTTAGGCTCTTCAGGAAGATTTTCTTTTTTAAGTTTTTCGTCTTCTTTAGACTCTTTAGGAGTAGGGATTTTAATATCTTCTTTTTGGTTTTCTTCTGCTTTTACATTTTTAGGCGTT
>NZ_JAKUFQ010000380.1:0-259 GCF_022663475.1 Bacillus cereus group sp. BfR-BA-01382 | reverse complement strand
GTGTACTTGTTTCAGTTTCTTTTGCAGCAGGTTGTTGTGTAGCTGGTTTTTGAGCTTTAGCTGCTTCACGAGCTTTAGCTGCTTCTTGAGCCTTAGCCGCTTCACGAGCTTCAGCTGCTTCTTGAGCCTTAGCTGCTTCACGAGCTTCAGCTGCTTCTTGAGCTTTAGCCGCTTCACGAGCTTTAGCTGCTTCTTGAGCCTTAGCCGCTGCTTGAGCTTCAGCATCTGCTTGAGCTTTAGCTGCTTCACGAGCTTTAGC
>NZ_JAKUFQ010000379.1:0-262 GCF_022663475.1 Bacillus cereus group sp. BfR-BA-01382 | reverse complement strand
CGAAGTTATAGTAGTGGATAATCTTTCGAATAGCTCGGTAGAATCCATAAATCGAGTGAAAGAAATAACAGGAAAACAATTTAAGTTTTATAAAGAAGATGTTTTAAATCGCGAAGCGCTTGACGCAATTTTTGAAGAAAATGTAATTGAAGCAGTTATTCACTTTGCAGGATTTAAAGCTGTAGGGGAGTCAGTAGCGATTCCATTAACATATTATCATAACAACATTACAAGCACGTTAGTGCTATGTGAAGTAATGCAG
>NZ_JAKUFQ010000378.1:0-263 GCF_022663475.1 Bacillus cereus group sp. BfR-BA-01382 | reverse complement strand
CTTGTAAAAGGTGAGGAAGAAAAAGTAAAAGCAACAACAGATGAGCAAAAAATAGAAGAAGATAAAAAAGTGGCAGAGGAAGAAAAACGTAAGCAAGAAGAACAGCAAAAAGCAGAGGAAGAAAAGCGTAAGCAAGAAGAGCGACGAAAACAAGAGCAACAGAAAGCTCAGCAACAACCTGTACAACAAGAGAGAACACAAAAGCAAGAAAATACAAAACAAACAACGGGCGGGAAACCAACACGATCACAAATTTCAGTTGG
>NZ_JAKUFQ010000377.1:0-264 GCF_022663475.1 Bacillus cereus group sp. BfR-BA-01382 | reverse complement strand
TAAAATTTTCATTAAACATAAAAACACTCCTATATATTTATAAATCTATTTAGAATGAAATAACAATAAATTTTAAAACAAAATCTTCTATAAAACAAGGAAATATTTTAAATAAATTAATTAAAGTACATAAATTAATTTATTTAAAGTTCGAAATTCACCCCGCAACACATCGTTGCATGCTTTTTTTATAATGCTACGATGCGTTTCTTACTATTTAACATTAGAATAATTAAAGTAATTAAAGGAGGTACATATATGGAC
>NZ_JAKUFQ010000376.1:0-264 GCF_022663475.1 Bacillus cereus group sp. BfR-BA-01382 | reverse complement strand
ATTGTGATTTATGTTATGAAGCGAGCGTAGCAGGCGGTATTCCAGTGTTAAGAGGACTAACTGACGGGCTAGCATCAGATCAAATTGAAAAAATAATGGGAATTGTAAATGGTACAACAAATTATATGTTAACAAAAATGAGTCAAAATGGGTGGTCTTATGAAGAGGCTTTACAGGAAGCGCAAAAATTAGGTTTTGCAGAATCGGATCCGACAGCAGATGTAGATGGACTAGATGCGGCGAGAAAGGTAGCAATTCTTGCAA
>NZ_JAKUFQ010000375.1:0-264 GCF_022663475.1 Bacillus cereus group sp. BfR-BA-01382 | reverse complement strand
GGAGGGTCTTTTGGGGGAGATAGCGGGGGAAGCTGCGGTGGTGGTGATTGATGAAAATGCGCCTTATATAGGCGTATTTCTTTTTAAACAAACGTTTGATTAGTTGGCTTACATATGCATAAACACAGTTAAACAAACGTTTGATTAATATTTTTAACATACTAAGGGGAATGGAAATGAAAAGGGAACCGAGAGTGAAAAATAAGGGGAAAGTAGTGTTATTTTTATTAGCTGCGGGAGGCGTATTTCTTGTTAAATTAACAT
>NZ_JAKUFQ010000374.1:0-264 GCF_022663475.1 Bacillus cereus group sp. BfR-BA-01382 | reverse complement strand
CATCTGCTGAATCTACTATTTCAATATATTCCTCAGAAACTTGATCGATTTCATCTGTTTGTATAGCTTCTTCTAAAAAATTTGCATTTTTACTATATGAATAAGAATTTACTGATTCGGAATCCTGATTTATTGGCTCAGAAACCTGTTTTTTTGGTTCACAATCCTTTTTTATTGGCTCAGAATCCACTTTTTTTCGTTCAGAATCCCGATTTAATGGATCCCGGTTTTTCTTTCGTCTACAAACTTCACAATCACACATAA
>NZ_JAKUFQ010000373.1:0-264 GCF_022663475.1 Bacillus cereus group sp. BfR-BA-01382 | reverse complement strand
AAAAAATATAAATCCTACAATTGAAGTTAAACCAGATAATTTGGCATATGTAATCTATACATCTGGATCTACAGGAAAACCCAAAGGGGTATTAATTGAACAAAAAAGCTTATGTAACTTTATTATTTCTAGTATTAATTTAACAAAAATGAATTCAGACAGTAGAAATATTCAATTTGCCTCATTATCATTTGATGCTTCAGTATTTGAGATATTTACTAGCCTAGTTTCAGGTGGAACTTTATATGTATGTAGTCAACACGA
>NZ_JAKUFQ010000372.1:0-265 GCF_022663475.1 Bacillus cereus group sp. BfR-BA-01382 | reverse complement strand
TGAAAAAATTGAAGTTGTAAAGCTTCAAATTACAAATAAAAAAGATACAGAAAAAGGTCCGGAAAAACCAGGTGAAGGAACAGAAAAACCAGGTGAAGGAACAGAAAAGCCAGGTGAAGGAACAGAAAAGCCGGGTGAAGGAACAGAAAAGCCAGGTGAGGGAGTAGAAAAACCTAATTTACCAGAAAAAGGACAAGGTTCTTCTAATAATCAACAACTTCCAGCTACAGGACACAATACGAATTACGTTCCATTCATCGGTTTT
>NZ_JAKUFQ010000371.1:0-265 GCF_022663475.1 Bacillus cereus group sp. BfR-BA-01382 | reverse complement strand
CGTTACTACTTTGCCTTTTTCATCTTGCACTTCGAATGTTACGCCTTCTAATAACGCGCCACTTTCTTTGTCCACTTTTGTAATTTCTACTGAGCCTTTATCTAACTGTTCATTCTCTACTTTTAATGATAAGACTTCTATCATACCTTTTTTGATTTCGAATGATACTGGCTTCGCTAGTTTTTTATATCCTGGTAAGCTTTCTACCTCTACTAGCTTATATTTTCCTACTGATAAATCTGAAATTGTTGCTTTTCCATCTTTA
>NZ_JAKUFQ010000370.1:0-267 GCF_022663475.1 Bacillus cereus group sp. BfR-BA-01382 | reverse complement strand
TAACCATTCAGGTGTAGAAGGAGCGATAAAAGTTCTTGAAGCTAGAAGGAATTTAGAATTAGAAATATTCGATATGTTAAAAATGAAAAAAGAAAAAATCAATAATACAAAATATGAAATTGACTCATATAGCTCAATGTTAAAAGATAAGTTAACAATACAAATGGTGAAATAGCTTTTTGTACTAACTGGTACTTTAGTTGAAGAAGGAAATGAAAACGCTCAGAATATTTTCTGAGCGTTTTAGTTTGCTATTTATAATGCGAA
>NZ_JAKUFQ010000369.1:0-267 GCF_022663475.1 Bacillus cereus group sp. BfR-BA-01382 | reverse complement strand
AAATGTTTTTTTATGAAAGCTAGTTCATAGAAACGTAGAAAATCAAACATATTAATAATAGTCTGTTTCTTTAAAATTAGATTCAATTGTTCCTCATATGCTTTTTGTTTTCTCAATTCATTTTCGTATGCTTTTTGTTTTATTGATTCTTTTTCATGATTTTCTAAAATTTCTTTTGCCTTCTCATAAAAGAGAGATGAACCGAAAGTGAGGATAGAGAATGTAGGACTGCACATATATATACACTGTTTATTTTTATAAACTTCG
>NZ_JAKUFQ010000368.1:0-269 GCF_022663475.1 Bacillus cereus group sp. BfR-BA-01382 | reverse complement strand
CTTGAAGAAACGAAATCAGAAGCAAACGGAGATGAAGTAATTGACATTGAAGGTGAGTCTGTAAATCTTGAAGAGAAAGTTTTCAATCTTGAAGAAGTTGAAAAGAAAGAAGAAAACATTAATCTTGAAGAAAAGGTAGTGGAAGAACATGAAATGACAGAAAAACCTCTTCCAGAAAGAAATCCAGAATTCGATAAAAAAGTGGATGAGAAACTTCAGAATATCAATGAAAACCTAAAGGAAATGAAAAAAGAAAAGCCCGAAAAAAT
>NZ_JAKUFQ010000367.1:0-270 GCF_022663475.1 Bacillus cereus group sp. BfR-BA-01382 | reverse complement strand
AGTTTTAGATAAAGAGACTGTTAAATTAAAAGAGAGTAAAGAGCAAGTAGAGACGGAAAAACAAAAGCTCGAAGAAAACAAAGCACAGGTAGTAGTGGAAATTCAAAAGTTGAAAGCGGAAGAAGAGGAACGTGCTCGTCAAGCTGAGATTGAAAGACAAAAAGCTGAAGAAGTAGAACGAAATCGCCAAGCTCAGTTAGAAGCTCAAAAACCAGTGGAATCAGATGCTCAAAATCAATCACAAGAGCAAAATCAATTCCGTATTACAGT
>NZ_JAKUFQ010000366.1:0-271 GCF_022663475.1 Bacillus cereus group sp. BfR-BA-01382 | reverse complement strand
TGCAGACGGAAATGCAGACGAAGAAGATGATGTAGAAGATTTGGACAAGGTTCTTGAAGAAGAAGACGGAGATGACGACGATCTTGATGATTTAGAAGAAGATGAAGAAGACGACTTCGCTGAAGAAGAACTTGAGTATGATGAAACTGAAGAAGAAGAGGAAGAACTGTAGTTCTTGACTTTTCATTATCGTCCATGTAGAATCATTTTTGGGCTCTTTAAAAAAGGACGATAATACTTTTAAAGTTTAAATATAAAAGAAAATTGCTCC
>NZ_JAKUFQ010000365.1:0-273 GCF_022663475.1 Bacillus cereus group sp. BfR-BA-01382 | reverse complement strand
GAAGTTACGTATCAATCAGCACCAATTACACAGCAGCCAGCTATGCAACAAACACAAAAAGAAGTGCAAGTAAAACCGCAGAAGGAGATGCAAGTAAAGCCGCAAAAAGAAGTACAGGTGAAACCACAGAAGGAGATGCAGGTAAAGCCGCAAAAAGAGATGCAAAAAGAACAGCCAATTCAAAAAGAAAAACCAGTTGAAAAACCGTCTGTTATTCAAAAACCACCTGTGATAGAAAAACAAAAACCGGCGGAAAAAGAAAACACGAAGTTT
>NZ_JAKUFQ010000364.1:0-273 GCF_022663475.1 Bacillus cereus group sp. BfR-BA-01382 | reverse complement strand
AGGTGAAAAACGTGATTCATCGCCAAATACTAGCGTACCGGATACAACGGAGCAACCAAAACAAGATCAACAGCAAAAAACTGAAGAAGAGAAAAAGCAAGAAGAATTAAAGAAACAAGAAGAACTGAAAAAACAAGAAGAACAAAAGAAACAAGAAGAACTAAAGAAACAAAATGAACAAAATAACGGAGGAGGCCAAGGAACGACACCTCCAGCGAATAACGGAGGAGGCCAAGGAACGACACCTCCAGCGAATAACGGAGGAGGTCAAGG
>NZ_JAKUFQ010000363.1:0-274 GCF_022663475.1 Bacillus cereus group sp. BfR-BA-01382 | reverse complement strand
ATTGTGTCCTGTAGCTGGAAGTTGTTGATTATTAGAAGAACCTTGTCCTTTTTCTGGTAAATTAGGTTTTTCTACTCCCTCACCTGGCTTTTCTGTTCCTTCACCCGGCTTCTCTGTTCCTTCATCTGGCTTTTCTGTTCCTTCACCCGGCTTTTCTGTTCCTTCACCCGGCTTTTCTGTTCCTTCACCTGGTTTTTCTGTTCCTTCACCTGGTTTTTCCGGACCTTTTTCTGTATCTTTTTTATTTGTAATTTGAAGCTTTACAACTTCAATT
>NZ_JAKUFQ010000362.1:0-275 GCF_022663475.1 Bacillus cereus group sp. BfR-BA-01382 | reverse complement strand
AATCATGGATAACAATCAACCACCAAATATGATGCCAATTATGGATAATAATCAAATGCCGAATATGATGCCAATTATGGATAATAATCAAATGCCGAATATGATGCCAATCATGGATAACAATCAAATGCCGAATATGATGCCAATTATGGATAACAATCAACCACCGAATATGATGCCATATCAAATGCCGTATCAACAGCCTATGATGCCGCCGAATCCATATTATCAACAACCAAATCCATATCAAATGCCATATCAGCAAGGGGCGCCGT
>NZ_JAKUFQ010000361.1:0-276 GCF_022663475.1 Bacillus cereus group sp. BfR-BA-01382 | reverse complement strand
AAAGAGGCTTCTTATTTTTTTAAATAAACGTTTGTTTAAGCTGTATGTTCGGTAGGAAGAAACCGATGTAACTTAAGGGTTAAGAAAGAAAAATGGAGAATTAATCAAACGTTTGTTTAAGCTGTATGTTCGGTAGAAAGAAACTCATGTAGTTCAAAGGTTAACGAAGAAAAATGGAGAATTAATCAAACGCTTGTTTAAGATATATGTTTGGTGCAGAATCTAAAAAAATTATATATTTATTTTTTTCTTAACAAATGGCGGAAAAATAAGAAA
>NZ_JAKUFQ010000360.1:0-276 GCF_022663475.1 Bacillus cereus group sp. BfR-BA-01382 | reverse complement strand
CATATAACAATGAAAGCAACTAAAAAAATAATATCACTAATAATTACAAAGATAGTCCTTTTCATGGAAATGTTCCTAATAAACATAGAATAGTTATCTTTTTTTAATTCATAATATATCTTAATATCCTTCTCTTTTACTGATTTTAATTCACGATATATCACTATCCCTTGACACCCATCATCTTCTCGCCCCTTCCTACTTAACACTACCTGAGACTTACTAATAACTCTTAAAATCCTCCACTCTTTATCTCCATAATTAACCAACATTTTA
>NZ_JAKUFQ010000359.1:0-276 GCF_022663475.1 Bacillus cereus group sp. BfR-BA-01382 | reverse complement strand
CATGTGTCGATTTGGGTCAATTGTTTGGATTGATGCACTTTTTCCTTGGGCGTATTCGATTGTATGGTAAGTACCTCCATTTGGGATTCCATTCCAAACTGCAAGTAAATAGCCTCGTTCAACAGCTAACATATCTACCATATATTCATCTCTATCGTACATAGTTTGTTCGTCTACATACTTTTCTCTTGAGACAAAAACAACCTCATCTGCCTCATGCAAAATTTGATGATATCTATCTTTGTCAGGTTTACGCCAAGGGTCTTCTTGGCTTGC
>NZ_JAKUFQ010000358.1:0-276 GCF_022663475.1 Bacillus cereus group sp. BfR-BA-01382 | reverse complement strand
TTCTTTTTAAATTTAATTTTACAAAATATTAAACTATATAATAAAAAAACTATTTTTAAAATTAAATAATAACCATAGAAAATGGGAGATTTTCTATAGTTACTATATACTTATTACTTCATAAAATTTAATTTTAATATGTAATTTAATTTATAATTGCTTACGTTATAATATTTAATATAAAAGGAATTTATAAGGAGTTGAATAACATTGAAATTTGAATTAGATATTGTTCATAGTGAGACTTCTTTAAATAACATAGAGAAACAAAAACAA
>NZ_JAKUFQ010000357.1:0-276 GCF_022663475.1 Bacillus cereus group sp. BfR-BA-01382 | reverse complement strand
CTTTACGAAGCATTTCATCTTCTTTTACTGTTTCTTCTTTTTCTTTTAATTTACGTTCTAATTCTTTAATATACGCCTCTTGTTCAGAGATTTTGTCATTCAGTTCTTTTTCTCTTGATTCAAATTCTTTTTCTTTTTTTGTTAATTCGATTACTTTTTCATTCGCAAGCTTTTCTTTTTCAATGGCTTGATACAAAGCAGAATCATCTTTATTTAGATATTCATCTCTTAGCTCTTTATATTGTTTCGCCATCATACAAATTAATAACGATGCAC
>NZ_JAKUFQ010000356.1:0-277 GCF_022663475.1 Bacillus cereus group sp. BfR-BA-01382 | reverse complement strand
CGATTCAATGAATTATCACCATTTTTACGATATTCAATTTGCATTTGATAAAGGTAGCATTAAGCCGTTAGATAACCAAGGTGGAAACGACAATCAAGGCGGAAACAACAACCAAGGTGGAAATAACAACCAAGGCGGAAACAACAACCAAGGTGGAAACGACAATCAAGGTGGAAACAATAACCAAGATAATAACACAACAATTGATCCAAAAGCTCTTAAAGATGGTGAATACAGCATTGGCTTTAAAGTGTTAAAAGATCAAACAGATGAAATC
>NZ_JAKUFQ010000355.1:0-277 GCF_022663475.1 Bacillus cereus group sp. BfR-BA-01382 | reverse complement strand
GGCATTATTTATATTTGAACTAACAGAAAGAAAACAATATATAAAAATGATCAAGGATAAATATATTAAAAATGAAGAATAAACAAGAAACAATCCTAACATAAGCTATTTTTAATTGGTATTTATTCCTAAAAAAAGTACTGTAATACGAACTATTCCTTATTGTTGTTTATTGCTAAAATAAGTACCGTAATATTAGATAAAAATAAAGGGTGGCATTTTATGAAATCAAGAGGGATTACTCGTAAAGCAGATAGCATGGGGCGTATTGTTATTC
>NZ_JAKUFQ010000354.1:0-278 GCF_022663475.1 Bacillus cereus group sp. BfR-BA-01382 | reverse complement strand
TAGTGGCATTGTAATGCAGAATATAGTAGAAAAATTAATACCAAAAGAAGAAGTGAAAGAACCAACAAAGGAAGTGGAAGAGTCAAAAGAAGAAGTGAAAGAACCAACAAAGGAAGTGGAAGAGTCAAAAGAAGAAGTGAAAGAACCAACAAAAGAAGTGGAAGAAACAAAAGAAGAAGTGAAAGAACCAACAAAGGAAGTTGAAGAGTCAAAAGAAGAAGTGAAAGAACCAACAAAGGAAGTGGAAGAGTCAAAAGAAGAAGTGAAAGAACCAACAA
>NZ_JAKUFQ010000353.1:0-279 GCF_022663475.1 Bacillus cereus group sp. BfR-BA-01382 | reverse complement strand
GTAAAGATGCTATTAGAAAAAGGATTAATTTACTCCTTAGTGCAAATTTAGTTACAAAGTTAGATCATTTTCACTACGAGACTTCTGAATTAGGAGCACAGATTGTTGATTTTACCCAAAAAGATATTGAACATGAGGAAGTTTTGCTATCGCCTGTTTCAGAAAACGAAAAAGAAATTGAAGATGTTTTAGTAGAATTGAGAATTGCATCTGGAGATTCCACCAACCCTGAGAGATTTGAAAAAATTTGCGCTATTTGTTTCGAAATGTTGGGATACG
>NZ_JAKUFQ010000352.1:0-284 GCF_022663475.1 Bacillus cereus group sp. BfR-BA-01382 | reverse complement strand
GTCCCAACTACCATCGGCGCTAGAGAGCTTAACTTCCGTGTTCGGTATGGGAACGGGTGTGACCTCTCTGCCATCATTACCAGACTGTATTCATTTAAGACAAGAATCATTGTAACTCATTTAACTTTTAAAGTCAACAAGTTTTTTATATTCTTTCAAAACTAGATAACATCGCTTCATATTATATGGTTAAGTCCTCGATCTATTAGTATTCGTCAGCTCCACATGTCACCATGCTTCCACCTCGAACCTATCAACCTGATCATCTTTCAGGGATCTTACTA
>NZ_JAKUFQ010000351.1:0-284 GCF_022663475.1 Bacillus cereus group sp. BfR-BA-01382 | reverse complement strand
CTTTATTCGGTTTCGTTACTGTTACGTATACTGTGCCGCCTGTTGATACTAGTAAATCTGTTTTTTCAATTTTCACTTCTGTCGCTTCTTTTGCTACTGTCGCATTTCCTAACTCTTTTCCTTCTGTTGATGCATCATATACGCGAACAAGATCACCTTCGGCAACCCCACTTACTGTAATTGTATCCGCATCTCCAGCTTTATTGTTCGCTACTTTTACTGTATCCACCGCTGGTGCCACTGTTACTTGTGATTCATATTTCACCGCTGTACGAGCACTTTCT
>NZ_JAKUFQ010000350.1:0-286 GCF_022663475.1 Bacillus cereus group sp. BfR-BA-01382 | reverse complement strand
GTTCGTTAAGAAGGCGTAAGACAATAAAAAGAGGGGGCGAATAGCCTCCTCTTTTTATTATGTCACTTTTTGTCGGTAAATCGATATTTCGTGCAAAATCGTTGATATATTCTAAGTTATGATAGATATATTTGAAAAATCGTTGATATATTGCAAGTTATGATAGATATATTGAAAAAATCGTTGATATAATTTCACTCACCGAGAACAGGGCATCATTTACTGAGCGAAAGTTACGATTCACTTCGCATCATAGTCAACCTCTTTCAACTGACATCGCTTATTA
>NZ_JAKUFQ010000349.1:0-287 GCF_022663475.1 Bacillus cereus group sp. BfR-BA-01382 | reverse complement strand
AGTAAAAACAACTATTCCTGCTCAAGCAGTAACAAAAGGATTTGCTCTTTCACCAAAAGATATCGTTGGTAAATACAATAATTCAAAATTAGTTACGGGTGAATATGCATTGAAGAAAAAATTAGTTGATAAAAAGAATATCGACCCATTTGAAAGTATGGATTTAACAAAATATCGAAAAATTTCACTTCCTATTACTTATATTGATGGATTAGGTGGAAATGTGAAACGAGGAGATAAAGTAGACCTTGTATTTGTTGGAGAAGGTGAAAAGGCAGGAGAAGGTT
>NZ_JAKUFQ010000348.1:0-289 GCF_022663475.1 Bacillus cereus group sp. BfR-BA-01382 | reverse complement strand
GTGAAGTCATCTTTCTGGGTTAAAAATGTATTAGAATTTCGTTTTGATAAGTAAAACCGTATTAATGATTTTAACTTAATTACGGTACATGAAATTTATATCAACGATTTTTTAAATATATCGTTCATTCCTTACAATATATCAACGATTTTTCAAATATATCTATCGTAACTTGCAATATATCAACGATTTTCTTAATATATCGATCTATCGACAAAAAACGACAGACAGGCAACCCCTTTCTCATCAACAAAAAAAAGAGCCCACACATTCAAATGCAGACTCCCTC
>NZ_JAKUFQ010000347.1:0-291 GCF_022663475.1 Bacillus cereus group sp. BfR-BA-01382 | reverse complement strand
ATGATCAGGTTGATAGGTTCGAGGTGGAAGCATGGTGACATGTGGAGCTGACGAATACTAATAGATCGAGGACTTAACCATATAATATGTAGCAATGTTATCTAGTTTTGAGAGAACATAAAAAATTTGTTGACTTTTAAAGTGAATAAGTTATAATAATGATTGTCTCAAAAGAATAATGTCTGGTAATGATGGCAGAGAGGTCACACCCGTTCCCATACCGAACACGGAAGTTAAGCTCTCTAGCGCCGATGGTAGTTGGGACCTTGTCCCTGTGAGAGTAGGACGTTG
>NZ_JAKUFQ010000346.1:0-293 GCF_022663475.1 Bacillus cereus group sp. BfR-BA-01382 | reverse complement strand
TCAAGCCGATTAGAGCAAAATTATCCCGATATATTTGAAGCGATGGTTACATATTGGAAAGAGTTGCAAATTAGCGTTTTCCCATTCGCTCTATTAATGGATAAAGAAGAGATTTGGTCAGCTGTTTTAGAGAGAATTGGAAGAAAGCGTTTCGGATTGGCTATTGATGAAGAAGAGCTTATGGCAGCATATAATATCGAATTGGAAGAGTTTCATATTGCCTATCAATGGTTATTACGTGTTGAAAGAGAAGGATATTTGCCCGTATAATTATGAAAAAGAATCGTTCAGTT
>NZ_JAKUFQ010000345.1:0-293 GCF_022663475.1 Bacillus cereus group sp. BfR-BA-01382 | reverse complement strand
TACATGCGAACTTTAAATCCCGAAGAGTATCCTGTCGATTTAAGCCAAGAATGTTGGGATCATAAAATGAATTACATTCAAACTGTTCGAGAACAAGTTGAAAAAAACATACAAAAGTAAACAGAGAAGTTTCTCCTTCTCTGTTTTTTCAATACTATATGGATATTTGTAAAAAATATATTAAAATAATACGACGAATGTTTTTTATTTGTAAATTTTAATATCATATTATTCAAAAGTAAAATAATATTTGATATTATTTTATTAAATCAATTTCAACAAAATAACCAATA
>NZ_JAKUFQ010000344.1:0-294 GCF_022663475.1 Bacillus cereus group sp. BfR-BA-01382 | reverse complement strand
TGGGAAGATGTAGAAAAAGAGTTTCGCAATAGAGGATATCAACTGAAAACTAAAATATACATAAATAACAAACAAGAATTAGTTTTTGATTGTCCAGTACATAAAGAACAAGTTACAACATGGGCGAATTTTAGAAGGTCTAAGATAGGTTGTAAGGATTGTTCGAAGGAAAGAACAAACAAGAACATGGACATTAAACGTACAAAGCTCAATGAGAAGGATAAGCACATCGTAGGGGAAAGATTTTCTCGTTTATTGGTTATAAAAATTCATTCGATGGAAAAGAAAAAACCA
>NZ_JAKUFQ010000343.1:0-295 GCF_022663475.1 Bacillus cereus group sp. BfR-BA-01382 | reverse complement strand
AGAGAAGCGTAAAGACATGTTTGCAGGATTAGATGATCAGGCGAAAGCAAAAGCGAAGTCGATTTTAGAGCAAAAGAAATCTGGAAAATTAACGCATGAGCAAGCAAAAGAGGAATTAACAAAGTTAGGCGTGAAAATGCCGGAGAAAGGTAAGCATGGAGACATGTTTGCTAACTTAGATGAACAGGCGAAAGAGAAAGCGAAGTCGATTTTAGAGCAAAAGAAATCTGGAAAATTAACGCATGAGCAAGCAAAAGAAGAATTAACAAAATTAGGTGTGAAACTTCCAGAAAAA
>NZ_JAKUFQ010000342.1:0-298 GCF_022663475.1 Bacillus cereus group sp. BfR-BA-01382 | reverse complement strand
GGGAGCGAATGGGCAAGAATCGGGAACAACAAGTCTTCAAGATGAAATGAAAGAAGCTGGAAAATCAAATGGAACAAGTGAAGGAAGTCAAACACCAGGAACAGTAAGACAGGGAGCAAATGAAGGAAATCAAACACCAGGAACAGTAAGACAAGGAGCAAATGAAGGAGTTCAAACACCAGGAGGCGTAAGACAAGGAGCAAATGAAGGAAATCAAACACCAGGAACAGTAAGACAAGGAGCAAATGAAGGAAATCAAACATCAGGAACAGTAAGGCAAGGAGCAAATGAAGGAAGT
>NZ_JAKUFQ010000341.1:0-304 GCF_022663475.1 Bacillus cereus group sp. BfR-BA-01382 | reverse complement strand
CCCTGAATATATTTTTGCGGGCTAATTAGGATACGTTCCATGATAATCACTCCTTGATTTTTTGTAAGTAAGCTGAAAATCTAGCCTTGAATCTAATGTTATCAAAATTCAGAGTACAGAATTATGAATATTTTATGTATATTTTTCGTCTGTTATATGACGGGTTAAAAGATAGTGTTATGATTATCAAAAATCAAATACTATTTCTTAAGAAAGATGAAATGGGAAAATTAGTATTAAAAACCTATATTATCAGGTTTTGTATAAAAAAACTTATTATGTAATAGTTAGAGTTTTAATAATG
>NZ_JAKUFQ010000340.1:0-306 GCF_022663475.1 Bacillus cereus group sp. BfR-BA-01382 | reverse complement strand
AGAAAAAGCGAAAGCCAAGGCGAAGGCAGCAGCAGCAAAAGCAAAAGCGGCGGCGTTAGCGAAGCAAAAAAGAGAAGGAACAGAAGAAGTAATGGAAGAAGAAAAAGCGAAAGCCAAGGCGAAGGCGGCAGCAGCAGCAAAAGCAAAAGCGGCGGCGTTAGCGAAGCAGAAAAGAGAAGGAACAGAAGAAGTAACGGAAGAAGAAAAAGCGAAGGCAAAGGCGGTGGCAGCAGCCGAGGCAAAAGCGGCAGCATTAGCGAAGCAGAAAGCTTCGCAAGGTGATGGGGATTCGGGAGATGAAAAGGC
>NZ_JAKUFQ010000339.1:0-306 GCF_022663475.1 Bacillus cereus group sp. BfR-BA-01382 | reverse complement strand
TATTGGTGAACATTGTCTAAGTAAATTTCAAAAAATGCTACATATCCGCAAAAACAAAACCCCTCCGAAACATAAACCTATATACAAAGCAAAAAATATATTCAACACATTAGAAAATATAATTTTATTAAATCATTTACAAAAAACATAGAATACCATGAAAACAAAACATAGTTGATAAATTTACTTTTATTGAATATAGTCAATAAATATCATATAATATTGACTATAGTTAAAGAAACGGAGATGATAAAAATGGCAAGAGCTTTACTAATTGCAGAAAAACCGAGTTTAATGAGAGAAATC
>NZ_JAKUFQ010000338.1:0-308 GCF_022663475.1 Bacillus cereus group sp. BfR-BA-01382 | reverse complement strand
ACCAATAACTCGGGTGTTTTTGGAAATCCTTCAGGATGGGGTGGTCCGTGGGCCCCAATGGGATGGGGAAATACCGGAGGTAACGGTCAGCTTGGAATGCTTGGAAACTTACTTACAGCAGGAAAAGGCACCATGAGTGGAATAGGAATGATTAGTAGTCTAATCGGGATGGGGAAGTTCTTCTTTTAGTTAATTAGAACAGGAGAATGTGGCTGTAGCTTTAATCAACCACATTTAAGGACAGTAATCTCCCACCTAACTTCCTAGCATAGCATTCGCGGAAATTTTAGGTGGATATGTATTGTTAC
>NZ_JAKUFQ010000337.1:0-309 GCF_022663475.1 Bacillus cereus group sp. BfR-BA-01382 | reverse complement strand
TCATGGACATCACCATCATCAAGGCCAACATGGTCATCATGGACACCATCATCACCAAGGTCACCACGGTCATCATGGACATCATCATCACCAAGGTCACCACGGTCATCATGGACACCATCATGACCAAGGTCACCACGGTCATCAACAACAAGTACATCACCACGGTCACCACCACATTCATCCGCAAGCTGTTCTTTATCAAACTCACCAAGGCCATCAAGGCCATCAAGGCCACCAAGGCCATCAAGGCCATCAAGGCCATCAAGGCCATCAAGGCCATCAAGGCCATCAAGGCCATCAAGGCCA
>NZ_JAKUFQ010000336.1:0-309 GCF_022663475.1 Bacillus cereus group sp. BfR-BA-01382 | reverse complement strand
TTAGATTTTGAAGAAGCTATTTTTGGTAAGGAATTAAATGTGGAAATTCCAGTAGAAGATCCATGTGATACTTGTAAAGGTAGTGGAGCAAAACCAGGAACTTCAAAAGAAACATGTAAACATTGTTCAGGCTCTGGTCAAGTGAGTGTAGAGCAAAACACACCGTTTGGTCGTATCGTAAACCGTCAAGCTTGTGGTCATTGTTCAGGAACTGGACAAATTATTAAAGAAAAATGTACGACATGTCACGGTTCAGGTAAAGTTCGTAAACGTAAAAAAATCAATGTTAAAATTCCAGCGGGTATCGAT
>NZ_JAKUFQ010000335.1:0-311 GCF_022663475.1 Bacillus cereus group sp. BfR-BA-01382 | reverse complement strand
ATAGTGATGCAATTTGGAAGTCGTATAAAGAAGAAAAACAAAACATGGATATTAAAGAACTTATGGATATTTATGTTGAAATGTCTGAAGTAGAAAAAGATAGACAGAAAAAATTTAGAAAAACTATCTAAAGAATATATAAATATGGAGGATTAACTGAATGATACCATTTAACTTAAAAGAAGATAATTATAAAAACCATCCATTGGACGGAAAATATGGAGTTATCACAGCAAATTCCAGTTTTGCAAATTACCCTGTAACAATCGTTGACAATAATCATGAAAAAGGAACTCTTACATTATGTCTAT
>NZ_JAKUFQ010000334.1:0-314 GCF_022663475.1 Bacillus cereus group sp. BfR-BA-01382 | reverse complement strand
CTTTGATGTACCTAAAGATGCAGTGCCAGCATCTAAAGGAGATGTAAAATCTGTTGAAAGAACAGAAGGTACAGGTACAGATTCTCAAGAAGGAAAAATGGTAGAAACAAAAGAAGGTACGGAATCACAACCTGGAAAACACGCAAAAACTGTTGAAAGAGCAGAAGGTACAGGTACGGATTCTCAAGAAGGAAAAATGGTACCAACAAATGAAGAAAATTAAATAATATATAGTTATAACGAAGAGCATCCAAAAAGGGGTGCTCTTTTTATATTATAGGGATCAACTAGTTTTACAAAACATAGAGCTGTAG
>NZ_JAKUFQ010000333.1:0-314 GCF_022663475.1 Bacillus cereus group sp. BfR-BA-01382 | reverse complement strand
TTTGCCCATGCAATCCATAATGGAAGTAATCGAAAATACAATAAGTTCGTCCGTGTAAACTGTGCGGCCATTTCGGAGACGTTGTTAGAAAGTGAATTATTTGGTTATGAGGAAGGGGCGTTTTCTGGAGCGAAAAGAGGCGGGAAACGTGGGTTCTTTGAGGAAGCGAATAACGGTAGTATTTTTTTAGATGAAATAGGGGAGTTATCTGCAAATACACAAGCGAAACTCCTTCGTGTATTGCAGGAAAAAGAAATTGTAAAAGTTGGTGGAACGAAAGCGATACCTATTAATGTTCGAGTAATTGCAGCGAC
>NZ_JAKUFQ010000332.1:0-319 GCF_022663475.1 Bacillus cereus group sp. BfR-BA-01382 | reverse complement strand
CTCTAGATACTTTTTTGATGAATATTACAAATAAACAGGAGGTAATGAAAAATGATTAAAACATTATTAGCAGGAGCATTTTTAAGTACAGGATTATTAGCGGGTGGTGCAGTAGGTGCAGATGATGCGAAAACGGACAATTTAAAGTCAAATGAAAATAGTTCGAATCAATGGGTTACAATGAGTGCAGATGGAACAACGTCTTTCTCAAAAAACTTTGATGTACCTAAAGATGCAGTGCCAGCATCTAAAGGAGATGTAAAATCTGTTGAAAGAACAGAAGGTACAGGTACAGATTCTCAAGAAGGAAAAATGGTAG
>NZ_JAKUFQ010000331.1:0-324 GCF_022663475.1 Bacillus cereus group sp. BfR-BA-01382 | reverse complement strand
CATGTTTGAGATATTTTATTAAAAGTGCGGGTGAAGGGAGTCGAACCCCCACGCCAAAGGCGCTAGATCCTAAGTCTAGTGCGTCTGCCAATTCCGCCACACCCGCATATTAATATTTTAAGAAAAAATGGGGCGACTGATGGGAATCGAACCCACGAATGCCGGAGCCACAATCCGGTGCGTTAACCACTTCGCCACAACCGCCATGATTTTCTGGTGCCGACTAGAGGACTTGAACCCCCAACCTACTGATTACAAGTCAGTTGCTCTACCAATTGAGCTAAGTCGGCTAAATGGTGGAGGATGACGGGATCGAACCGCCGA
>NZ_JAKUFQ010000330.1:0-324 GCF_022663475.1 Bacillus cereus group sp. BfR-BA-01382 | reverse complement strand
TGCCCTCTACTTGCTGCCACTTCTTTATCACTTTCATAAGGAATAATCGGGCTACTATGTGTCACCGTTACGATGTCGGCTGATACCGGGCTACTTCCGCTTGGTGCTGATTTTGGCGCTTCCATTGATGCCGGGCTTCCTCCACTTGGTACTGATCTTGGTGCTTCCACTGGTGCCGGGCTTCCTCCACTTGGTACTGATCTTGGTGCTTCCACTGGTGCCGGGCTACTTCCACTTGGTACTGATCTTGGTGCTTCCACTGATGCCGGGCTACTTCCACTTGGTACTGATCTTGGTGCTTCCACTGATGCCGGGCTACTTCCA
>NZ_JAKUFQ010000329.1:0-326 GCF_022663475.1 Bacillus cereus group sp. BfR-BA-01382 | reverse complement strand
TCTCCAGAGGAAAATTCAAATTTTTAGAAGTAACGAAGGACTAGAATTACTTTTTAAAAACAGAGAGTAGAAAAGATAAATAATTAACTTTAGAATATATTTAATTAATCTCTTATGAATTGGGAAGAATAAGAGAATGTAGAGTCTATTTGATAAGAATACCTATAGAGAATACTTAATTAATCTTTTATAAACTAAATAGAATAAAAATAAGGTATTTGAAACTATTAATATGACCTAGGTAATATTATAGTAATTAAATAAAAAGACATACTTTTAGTATGTCTTTTTGTTTTCAATCAACATTTTCGGTATGCCTACAAGAG
>NZ_JAKUFQ010000328.1:0-326 GCF_022663475.1 Bacillus cereus group sp. BfR-BA-01382 | reverse complement strand
ACTGGTGCCGGGCTACTTCCACTTGGTACTGATCTTGGTGCTTCCACTGATGCCGGGCTACTTCCACTTGGTACTGATCTTGGTGCTTCCACTGATGCCGGGCTACTTCCACTTGGTACTGGTCTTGATGTTTCCATTGGTGCCGAGCTTGATGTTTGAACTCCTTCACTTGTTCCTTGTCTTACTGTTCCTGGTGTTTGAACTCCTTCACTTGCTCCTTGTCTTACTGTTCCTGGTGTTTGACTTCCTTCATTTGCTCCTTGTCTTACGCCTCCTGGTGTTTGACTTCCTTCATTTGCTCCTTGCCTTACTGTTCCTGATGTTTG
>NZ_JAKUFQ010000327.1:0-331 GCF_022663475.1 Bacillus cereus group sp. BfR-BA-01382 | reverse complement strand
GCAATTCGTCAGGTCGTAGACAAAGGGTTAAGTCGTAAATAATGGCTACCCTTTTTATTTTTCTTAAAAAACCTAAAAACGCATTTAAATCCTCTCTCTCCCTTTACATGCGTTTTTATAACAAATACGACTTATTGTATTGATAATCATATCAAAACCTCATACAACTAAATCTGAAGGTTCATTTTTTAGTTAAACTGATTTTTTTCATGCATTCTTTAAACAAATAAAAAAAGAGCCGGATTTTCATCATAGCTCATGTATGAATTGGTTCTGTATGTGTACATGTTGGATAGTAAGAACAACCAAGAAACTTATTTCCTGTTTTATT
>NZ_JAKUFQ010000326.1:0-332 GCF_022663475.1 Bacillus cereus group sp. BfR-BA-01382 | reverse complement strand
TTCACATCAATATCTGTATGCTCTAATAATTCTTTAACAACCTCTACATGGCCACGCTCAGATGCAGAAATAAGTGCTGTTCCACCTGACTTAGTCGTTTCTTTCGTATTAACTCCTGCATTAATTAATACTTTTACAATATCCGTATATCCTTCTCTACTTGCATAAAGAAGTGGATTACTTTTTTTCTCATCTTTAATTTCAATATTAGCACCTGCACCAATTAATGCTTTAACTGTCTCTACATGATTTTGGTACGTCGCTGCAAGGACAGGCGTTTCTCCGTTGTCACCTTCTACGTTTATATTCGCTCCATCCTGAATCAACTTCAT
>NZ_JAKUFQ010000325.1:0-332 GCF_022663475.1 Bacillus cereus group sp. BfR-BA-01382 | reverse complement strand
TCTGCACTTAGCATATGTAAAAACATTCGATTTTCCGTATGTAATTGAATTTCGACAACGTAGTCATCCACTGAACGAATACTTTCAACGTGTTGTAACATCCATGCGTGTGCATTATTTTCCAGCTTCATAAATCGATTCAATGAGTATATAACATCATGTGCAGTAAGTTGTTTTCCATTATGAAAGTGAACTCCTTTTCGTAAATAAAACGTCCATATTTTTTCAGCATCATTATATTCCCAGTGAAATGCAAGTCTTGGCTCTATAATGTTTGTATTACCGTCTACATACACGAGTGTATCGAATATATGTTTTACCATATGGCATTC
>NZ_JAKUFQ010000324.1:0-333 GCF_022663475.1 Bacillus cereus group sp. BfR-BA-01382 | reverse complement strand
TAAATTTTAGAATTTTGTGACAAATTACCGGTAATTGTTGGTTCTTCTATATGATGCGGAAATGATTGGATAAAAAAACGTCCTTGCATATAATTATGCAGGGACGAAGAAATCGCGGTACCACCCTAGCTTGTGAAATGAATGTATCACAAAATAAAGGGTCATATGATATGCGCTTATAAAATAAAAAACGCCCCTGCAATATATGCAGGGACGAAAAATTCGCGGTACCACCCTAAATTGTGAAACAGTGTCGTTTCACCACTCTTTAGACATAACGGTCTATAACCGTCTTTCACTACTCCTCACGTTTCGTAAAAGAAGCTCCAGGGG
>NZ_JAKUFQ010000323.1:0-336 GCF_022663475.1 Bacillus cereus group sp. BfR-BA-01382 | reverse complement strand
CTTTACGCTTTAATGCCTGGTCTTTATCTGAATCACTATTTGCTAAAATTCGTAATCGAACGGCCTCTTTCGGAATAACTGAAGGCCCTTTTGCATCAGCTTTCATATATCCAAACTGCACAAGTAACTGTGCACCAATTAATAATATAAGAAGATAAGCAATAACTTGTTTTTTCATTTCCTCCACCGTCCCTTCTACAAACAGTGTGGACAGACTTTCATATTTCTAAACTATTAAATTCAAAATCTATATGAATTTTCCCAAAAAAAATAGAGTAAGGTGTAAACCTTACTCCATCTCTGCAAATACCATACGATCTTTTCTGTTAATATCAA
>NZ_JAKUFQ010000322.1:0-338 GCF_022663475.1 Bacillus cereus group sp. BfR-BA-01382 | reverse complement strand
AAAATACTATCTTCATTTTCTCTCTCATCTTTCAATAAATTTGAAACGCCTTGATACGCTTGTAATCCAGCTCCTAAACTTTGCATGGAGTTACCTAGTATAATAATTTTCTGTAGTACATTTATATCCATCAAAGCTGCTTCTACTCCTAAAAAAGCACCGATTGATTGTAAACTGTTCCCTATAATAATAAGAAAATCATTTTCTTTCAATTGTTCATTTATATTAAAATATGTTCCTATTACATTTGATATATTCCCTAATGCTAATAACTCAATTCCTATTTTATCAAGTAATTTACTTTGATTCTCTAAGCCTATATTTTGATTTTCTCTTTT
>NZ_JAKUFQ010000321.1:0-338 GCF_022663475.1 Bacillus cereus group sp. BfR-BA-01382 | reverse complement strand
AAAAGTAGATATTGATTCAATGAATTATCACCATTTCTACGATGTTCAATTTGTATTTGATCAAGACAGTATTAAAGCTTTAGGGAACCAAGGTGGAAACGACAACCAAGGCGGAAACGACAACCAAGGCGGAAACGACAACCAAGGCGGAAACGACAACCAAGGCGGAAACGACAACCAAGGTGGAAACGACAACCAAGGTGGAAACAACAACCAAGGTGGAAACAACAACCAAGGTGGAAATAATAACCCGAGAGTAATAGTTGATCCGAAAAATTTAGTAGATGGCCAATATGATATTACATTTAAAGTATTAAAAGATAAAACAGATGAAATTT
>NZ_JAKUFQ010000320.1:0-340 GCF_022663475.1 Bacillus cereus group sp. BfR-BA-01382 | reverse complement strand
TGGTAGCCGAATATAACGAAGAACAAGATAAGAAATATCACAAAGAATTTGGTGGCTCTCAAAAACCTACAGAAGAGAAAAAAGTGGAATTAGTAAAAGAAAAATTAAATGAAGAAGCTGTCGTTACAGATATTCAACTTGAAAAACCTAAGAATAACTATTCTTCAAATGATGTTGTTCTCGACCCTCTTTCTGAAATTGAAGATGATACATTCGTTGATGCAGAAGATGTCGGTGCAAAAGTTAAAAGCACTACGGTTATTTCAGAGAATGAATACCAAAGAGGTGGAAATTCTTTTCAATCGAATATTAACGATGTAGAGGATGAGTTAATTTAGCT
>NZ_JAKUFQ010000319.1:0-342 GCF_022663475.1 Bacillus cereus group sp. BfR-BA-01382 | reverse complement strand
ACAGACTTAAAGGCACGAACTGGGCTATTTACGCCACCAGGCATTAAATCTTGCGCCTCTTCAAACGCTGCAATTGACTTATCAAACTTTTTCATTATTTAACGCCTCCTTCTTGCAACCATTTTGCTGCATCTTTCGCATGATACGTAATAATTAAGTCTGCTCCTGCACGTTTCATGCTAATTAATTTTTCAAGCACAACTTCTTTTTCATTAATCCAACCATTTTGCGCTGCCGCTTTAATCATTGAATATTCACCACTTACGTTGTAAGCAACGATTGGTAAATTAAAGTTATTTTTCACATCACGAATGATATCTAAGTAAGAAAGAGCTGGCTTTA
>NZ_JAKUFQ010000318.1:0-342 GCF_022663475.1 Bacillus cereus group sp. BfR-BA-01382 | reverse complement strand
CAGCCACTCACATCACACTGGTTATGTTTATCATTCCCCACTGCTGTCACCGTACCGTCTCGTTTAAGACCAACAGTATGAAGATACCCAGCCTTGACCGATACAATACCTCGCCAGCTACTTACATTGCATTGACCATATCGATTATTTCCCACAGTCGTCAATGTGCCGTCCAATTTAAGACCGACTGTATGCCAGTCACCCGCTGTGACTGCCACAATACCTTGCCAACTGCTTACATTGCATTCTCCTTCTTTATTTCGGCCGACCGCTACTACCGTGCCATCCGATTTAAGGCCAATAGTACGACGCCACCCTGCCGCAACCGCTACAATATTATGC
>NZ_JAKUFQ010000317.1:0-344 GCF_022663475.1 Bacillus cereus group sp. BfR-BA-01382 | reverse complement strand
AAAAGAAGTAGAAAAAGATAAAGAATAGTAAAGCGGGAGGAACCTCTAGTAAGTGAGATACTAGAGGTTCTTCAGTGAATTATAATATTTCGAATAATATACATTTTTATATATTGTTTTAATTATTTAATTTATATAGAATGAAAAAGGTATGTATCAATTCTTTATGATGTAGAAAAAGATAGAGAGTCTCATCGATACATTTAAATTGTATTATTTTTATAGAAAGATTAAATGTTAATTAATTACATTTAAAACGGTATGGAGGGGTAGAAGTATGTTTCAAGGGAAATTAAGGAGTAGTAGTTTAAAAACAAAGTTACTTGTATCATTTATTATTATTT
>NZ_JAKUFQ010000316.1:0-349 GCF_022663475.1 Bacillus cereus group sp. BfR-BA-01382 | reverse complement strand
ATATAGTATTAATTATCGCATTTTTTGAGAAGGATTTCCAATTTTGTTTTATGATGTTAACGGATAAATGTGATTTGAATAAAAAAAGAGACCAAATTTGGTCTCCTTTTAGAAGGCGATTCTGAACGAGCCGCTTCCGCTTTTAATTATCCAGCTCCAGCGGCTAAAATGTTCGGTGGCTTCGCTTCTTCCGCCGAGGCAAAAAGCGCCTCTATGTCAGAAGCTCCATCCTCCTCACATTTTGAACGAGCCGCTTCCGCTTTTAGATTAAAATACTTGTTCTACTTCGATAACGCCTGGTACTTCTTCAAGTAACGCGCGCTCGATACCAGCTTTTAGTGTGATTGTA
>NZ_JAKUFQ010000315.1:0-354 GCF_022663475.1 Bacillus cereus group sp. BfR-BA-01382 | reverse complement strand
CTCTATTTTATCAAACTTAGGCAATTCTATGAAATGAATTTCCAATAAATCAGTTAACATACATTTTTCAGTATCCTCATACAAATGGAACGTTGAACGATATGATTCTAACTCCAACATTTCAAATCCTAACAAATTGATGGTAATTGTTTTGGATAATTCTTTGAAGTTTTGTCCTGACTTGAAGTTTTCTGTGTATAGTTTAGACCAATAAAATAAAGTTCGATGAACCATATTATACTGATTAAGCAGTTGAACTTCTACATTAATCCTTTCCTTTTTACTTGTAATAGCTTTAATATCCAAAATCCCTTGTTTCTCTACTAATGATTCCTTTGTAAGCTTTTCTTCTCT
>NZ_JAKUFQ010000314.1:0-354 GCF_022663475.1 Bacillus cereus group sp. BfR-BA-01382 | reverse complement strand
TACCCAAGGCAACCATTTTACCCTCAACAGCAGGAACAGAGATACACAGAACAATACGAAGAACAAGAGTTACAGCAACAAGAACAACAATATGACGAAAATCCATATGCAACAACGCAAAATCAAGAAACTGAATTTCAACAAAATCCATATGACACACGTCCAAATTATGAATATCCTCAAAATCCATATGCAGTAGCACAAAACCAAGAACAACAATATCCTCAAAATCCATATGCAGCACCACAAAACCAAGAACAACAATATCCTCAAAATCCATATGCAGCACCACAAAACCAAGAACAACAATATCCTCAAAATCCATATGCAGCACCACAAAACCAAGAACAACAA
>NZ_JAKUFQ010000313.1:0-356 GCF_022663475.1 Bacillus cereus group sp. BfR-BA-01382 | reverse complement strand
GGAATATCGGGAAGACAGGATTTGAACCTGCGACCCCCTGGTCCCAAACCAGGTGCTCTACCAAGCTGAGCCACTTCCCGTTAATAAAAGCGCGCCCGAGAGGAGTCGAACCCCTAACCTCTTGATCCGTAGTCAAACGCTCTATCCAATTGAGCTACGGGCGCATATGGTGCCGAGGGCGGGGGTCGAACCCGCACGGTGGTCACCCACCGCAGGATTTTAAGTCCTGTGCGTCTGCCTGTTCCGCCACCCCGGCATGTCATATTGAAAATTGGAGCGGAAGACGGGATTCGAACCCGCGACCCCAACCTTGGCAAGGTTGTATTCTACCACTGAACTACTTCCGCAAGACATGT
>NZ_JAKUFQ010000312.1:0-362 GCF_022663475.1 Bacillus cereus group sp. BfR-BA-01382 | reverse complement strand
AATAGTGGTTAATGGAAAAGATCTTTCTTTCACTTCAGTTCAAACCTCTGCATGGAATCATGGACCTGTAAATGATTTAATTGTTACGACGAATCAGAGAGTGAATGAGCTTTATCAATTCATGTGGTCACAAGTACCGGTTACGATTTCGGTATATTTTCTTCAAGGGGCGGATTTACTGAGGTTCGTTAGGGTTGCGGGAATTGATGAGCGTGTAACAGGAGAATATGTATATCATTTCATTTGGTGATAAGAAGAATTCGAGGTAGTCTAGCAGCTACTTTTTTATTTTGTCATTTGAATATAAGCGAGCGGACTAGCTTTATAGTACCCACTGAAATAAAGAATCATAATATAATTTG
>NZ_JAKUFQ010000311.1:0-364 GCF_022663475.1 Bacillus cereus group sp. BfR-BA-01382 | reverse complement strand
AATTACAAAGTGAAGTTTGTATTGTTTGTGAGACAAAAAGAAAAGAAGGTATATATGTTTATAATAATTTAATATGTTATGAATGTGAAAAGGATATGGTGAACACAGAGACAGATGATCCAAAATATATACATTATTTAAAGCAACTTCGAAAATTAGAAGTATCATATTTTTAAATAGGCATATGCCTATTATTTTTTTTGTTCTGTATAATAGATGGAGAATGAATTATAAGGAAGAGATGTAGATGAATCAAAATCATATGCCTTTATATGAGGCGTTAATAGAGTTTAAAGAAAGAGGGTCGTTATCTTTTCATGTTCCAGGTCATAAGAATGGTTTAAACTTCCCTCAGAAGGCAATA
>NZ_JAKUFQ010000310.1:0-365 GCF_022663475.1 Bacillus cereus group sp. BfR-BA-01382 | reverse complement strand
CGATATCATGTCCCTTTTGATTAAACATGAAAAAGCTAGGTTATTCATGTTTTAAAATTTCCCTTGTATATATGGGAATACTCATTAAAGTTTGCATAAAAAGTGAAAATTCATAGCGGTATCATGTCCCTTTTGACTAAAACATGAAAAAATCCAGTCTTAAATGTTTCATGAAATTAAACTATATATTTTTTTTATAATCTTTTTTACCCTTGATACAAAAGGGTTTCTTCTATATTCAAGGTATGAAACAAGAAAATTTATAGCGGTATCATGTCCCTTTCTTGTTTCATAAATCCTCCTAAACCCCTTATATACCATACATTTATACAACATCTTCTCAAATTTCAGGGAATTATAAAACA
>NZ_JAKUFQ010000309.1:0-367 GCF_022663475.1 Bacillus cereus group sp. BfR-BA-01382 | reverse complement strand
CGTACAAAAAGAAGTAGAAACAGTTGTTGGATTAGACTTTGCGATGGATCAATTATACGTCAGTTCTGAGGATGAGAGAGCCAATTATCCTAAGTTCTATCGTGAAATATTAGACCGATTAGCAAAGGCTCAACGAGTATTATCAAGACGTACAAAAGGTTCAGGGCGTTGGAATAAACAACGTATCCGTGTAGCTAAGCTGCATGAAAAAGTAGCAAACCAACGTAAGAACTTCCTTCATCATAAGTCTAAAGAGTTAGCTACTCATTTTGATGTTGTAGCTATTGAAGATCTAAATATGAAGGGAATATCGCAAGCACTTCATTTTGGAAAAAGCGTCGCTGATAATGCTTGGGGTATGTTCACT
>NZ_JAKUFQ010000308.1:0-368 GCF_022663475.1 Bacillus cereus group sp. BfR-BA-01382 | reverse complement strand
ACCTGAGGGGGAAAGTAAAGGATTACATCAAGGTATTGATATTCTCGCTCCAAATGGAACAGAAGTGAAATCTGTTTCAGATAAAGGGCGTGTAATGAATATTAGTACAACTGAAGGTGGATATTTAGGGAAAATGGTAGAAGTTGAATATAAAAACGCTACAGTCATTTATGGAAACCTTGGAAGTGTTGATGTGAAAAAAGGACAAGAAATCAAAAAAGGAGATAAGATTGGTACAGCAGGTGGTACTACAGAAAGTGGAGAAGTCATGCATTTAGAAGTTGTTTATAAAGGGCAACGTGTAGATGCAACACCATTCGTTACTGGTGAAGGTACACAAACTGGTGGGGGAAATGGAACTTCCACTC
>NZ_JAKUFQ010000307.1:0-369 GCF_022663475.1 Bacillus cereus group sp. BfR-BA-01382 | reverse complement strand
AGGCAACATTAATTTCATAGCCTACATGATTCTGGTATACTTTTTTTGCCTTTACTACATGTTGAATTGCTTCAAATGGTTGATAAGATTGATAACAGTAAGTTGAAAATCTATACTCAAACTCGGCTTTTTCTACTGCGTCAGGTATATCAATTAAAAGTTCTTCCGCCTTTTCATAGTGTGTTTTCGCTTCAGTATAATTTGCTAAAATTGTAGAATGAATTGCCTTAAAGAAATGATAATAGTAAGCTAAAAATAAAAAATCATCTTTGATAGTAGAGAGTTTTTCTATTTGATTAAAAGAATCTTTTGTAATACTCATTGCATCTACCAAGACCATATATCTAAAATTCAGTAGGGAATAATAGA
>NZ_JAKUFQ010000306.1:0-372 GCF_022663475.1 Bacillus cereus group sp. BfR-BA-01382 | reverse complement strand
ATTCAATTAGAAAAACTGGCTGATGAACTTAAAATATAAAAAAAGTAGCATTAACGTTTACCTGTTAATGCTACTTTTTTTCGAGTGACGATTCTATTTTCAATTAAAATTTGCTTGCTACTTTAGCTGCTGCTTCAAGACCAGCTGTAATGATCTCTTCTGCTTTATCTGGGAATTGGTTATGTCCTTCAATAACTACTGTTTCCATATTTGTTGCACCGAAGAAGCCCATCATGCTTGCTACATATTTAACAGCCATTTCTACTTCAGCTGCTGGACCTTCAGAATATACGCCGCCGCGCGCGTTTAATAATGCAATCTTCTTATCTCCAATTAGACCAACTGGACCTTCTGGCGTATATTTAAACGTTT
>NZ_JAKUFQ010000305.1:0-379 GCF_022663475.1 Bacillus cereus group sp. BfR-BA-01382 | reverse complement strand
GCAAACGAAAAAAATGTTCCTTTTACAATTGTTCAAAATAAAGATACAAAAACACCAATCGGTTTAGTATTAACTCATGCTACTGCTGTAGATAAAGAACAAATTTATGTAGAAGATACTATTTTCAAACAAGAAATGAAGTAAAAGTTACACTTAATTAAATAGTTACTAGAAGCGTAAAAAACGAGTATGGAATCGTAAACATTTCCTACTCGTTTTTTTAGCGCAAAGTTTAAGTTTTTCTAATTTATTTTTTAATACATACTAATTTCATTTCTGTCATTTCTTCTATTGCATATTTAATTCCTTCGCGCCCCGTGCCACTTTCTTTCACACCACCATAAGGCATATGATCTACTCTGAACGTTGGAATATCATT
>NZ_JAKUFQ010000304.1:0-389 GCF_022663475.1 Bacillus cereus group sp. BfR-BA-01382 | reverse complement strand
CACCGTGCGGGTTCGACCCCCGCCCTCGGCACCATATGCGCCCGTAGCTCAATTGGATAGAGCGTTTGACTACGGATCAAGAGGTTAGGGGTTCGACTCCTCTCGGGCGCGTTTTCTTTCGGGAAGTGGCTCAGCTTGGTAGAGCACCTGGTTTGGGACCAGGGGGTCGCAGGTTCAAATCCTGTCTTCCCGATACTTGTTTGGGGCCTTAGCTCAGCTGGGAGAGCGCCTGCCTTGCACGCAGGAGGTCAGCGGTTCGATCCCGCTAGGCTCCACCATTAGTTCTTTGAAAACTGAACGAAACAAACAACGTGAAACGTCAATTTTTATTTTTAGATGCTAGACAAACTAACTTTATTGGAGAGTTTGATCCTGGCTCAGGATGAACG
>NZ_JAKUFQ010000303.1:0-394 GCF_022663475.1 Bacillus cereus group sp. BfR-BA-01382 | reverse complement strand
AATTGGCATCATATTCGGCATTTGATTATTATCCATAATTGGCATCATATTCGGCATTTGATTATTATCCATAATTGGCATCATATTCGGTGGTTGGTTGTTATCCATAATCGGCATCATATTTGGTGGTTGGTTGTTATCCATAATTGGCATTATATTTGGCATTTGAATATTTGGCGGTATGACTTGTGGAATAACTACATTTTCTTTCGATACATTTGGTGATACTATATTCCCTACGTTTTCTTTCTTCACTTGTGGTGACACTATATTCCCTACATTCTCTTTCTTCACTTGCGGCGATATTATATTCCCTACATTCTCTTTCTTCACTTGTGGTGACACTATATTCCCTACATTTTCTTTTTTCACTTGCGGTGACACTATATTCCCT
>NZ_JAKUFQ010000302.1:0-403 GCF_022663475.1 Bacillus cereus group sp. BfR-BA-01382 | reverse complement strand
GCATCAAAGGAAATGAAAGAATAAAATATTTTAGGGGTCGAACCGTTTTGGTATATGAAAGGATTTCTTGAAGATGTAAAATATAGATATTAAGATGATAAATATCAATTGTTAAAACTTTTTGTTATTAGAATACTTCACTTTTATACCCTCATTTTTTGTTTATAAGGAACTAAATGTTATTGGAACTGATATTATTTTTTTTGAAACTTGTATAAAAAACTAAGTGTTATTAGAATACCGCATTTTTATTTCCTATTTATTAAGTGCTGAAACTTTCTGTTATTAGAACTAACATCAAACCAGTCGATACCCAATATATAAAGAACTTACTGTTATTAAAGTGTTAAAGCATAAACGATGTAATTATCAATGGTACTAATAGAAAAACTAATTGTTATTG
>NZ_JAKUFQ010000301.1:0-409 GCF_022663475.1 Bacillus cereus group sp. BfR-BA-01382 | reverse complement strand
CTTTAACTCAGCTAATTTTTCATCTACTTGTTTTTTTACTTCCTTAAGTTCATTAACCTTTTGATCGATGTTCTCTTTATGTTGCTTCATTTCATTCACTTTTTCATCGACAGTTTGTTTATGTTCTTTAATCTCATTCACTTTGTTATCGATATTTTGCTTATGCTCTTTTACTTCAGCAACTTTATCTTCTACTTGTTTTTTATGCTCTTTAATTTCAGCGATTTTATCTTCGGCGATTTGTTTGTCTTGCTGAAGTTTTGCATCTAACTCTTGTTTATGTTGTTTAATCTCGTTAATTTTTTCATCAGCAACTTGTTTACGTTCATGTAGTTCATTCACCTTCGTATCAACATTTTCCTTAACCTTGTTAAGTTCATTCAATGTTTGATCCACGTTTTCTTTGTGT
>NZ_JAKUFQ010000300.1:0-410 GCF_022663475.1 Bacillus cereus group sp. BfR-BA-01382 | reverse complement strand
AATGGCACTTTTAACAGTAGGATATTCTTCAGTAGCGAGTGCTTCAACAGGAACATTGACAAAGGAAGAAGCAGCGCAAATGCAGCAAGATAAAGCTAAAAAAGAAGAAGCAATTAAGGAACAGCAAAAAAGTGAAATAGAGAAAAAGGAAGCGGCACAAGTACAAGAAAAAAATGATATGGCTAAAGAAGAGGAAGCAATAAAAGCTGAGAAAAAAAGTGAAGAAGAGAAAAAGAGAATAGCGCAAGAACAGTTAAAAAACGATATGGCCAAAAAAGAAGCAGCTATAGAAGCTGGGCAAAAGAATGAAGTAGCTAAAAAAGAAGTAGCCAAGCCAGTTGTACAAGGTGAAAAATTGCCAAACACGGCATCAAATAACGTGGTAATGATGGGATTAAGTGCAGCCCTTG
>NZ_JAKUFQ010000299.1:0-414 GCF_022663475.1 Bacillus cereus group sp. BfR-BA-01382 | reverse complement strand
CCAGTCGCAGAAGAACAACGAGTTGTAGAAGAAGCGCCAGTCGCAGAAGAACAACCAGTTGTAGAAGAAGCGCCGGTCGCAGAAGAACAACCAGTTGTAAAAAAAGAAGAACCAAAACGTGAGAAAAAGCGTCATGTACCATTTAATGTTGTTATGTTGAAACAAGATAGAACACGATTAATGGAAAGACATGCAGCTAGGGCGAATGCAATGCAGCATTCTGTTAATGTACGAGTAGAGAATAGACCAGTGCAACAAGTAGTAGCAGAACCACAAGTGGAAGAACAACCAATGCAGCAGGTGGTAGCAGAACCACAAGTGGAAGAACAACCAATGCAGCAGGTGGTAGTAGAATCACAAGTGGAAGAACAACCAATGCAGCAGGTGGTAGTAGAATCACAAGTGGAAGAACAA
>NZ_JAKUFQ010000298.1:0-418 GCF_022663475.1 Bacillus cereus group sp. BfR-BA-01382 | reverse complement strand
AACCGTTAACAGCTTTTGATTCCCCAAATTGTTTCGTTAAGTTTTGAATTTGTAAACTCAAAGTTTAAAGCCTCCCTTTTAGTATCATTCGTACTCTCTTTCAAAGACTATGTTTATTCAAGACAAAATATAGCGCTACACTTCATCCTCTTATATGTAAACACCGTCATTAATCCATCATTTGTTCTATTTAGTTAAAATTGTAAATAATAAAGCGCTCTTTGTCAATTATAATTGTCATTTCGACAATTAAACTTGTCAAAACAACTGTTATTATTTTGCTCATCTTTCTAATATAGGACATACTACTATATATATAAAAGACAATATGCAAATGTTCATATAAAAATATTATATTTTAATATATAATATAAAATGATTTTCTAACATCAAGGAGGATACATATGAAGATGAAGAG
>NZ_JAKUFQ010000297.1:0-419 GCF_022663475.1 Bacillus cereus group sp. BfR-BA-01382 | reverse complement strand
GCTTCTACGAACCTTGCAACGACAATTGCAAAGTACGGAAAGAAAAAAGATGGAAAACCACCAAAAGTTGGATTGATTGAAGCTGATTTACAAAACTTATCTGTAGGTACATTACTTCAAATTGAAGACGATAAACACAATTTAAAAACTGTAATGGATAAAATAGCGACTATTATGACAAGTGATGGAAGGCTCATTGAAGATGAAGCAAGAATTGAAGAAGTAAATAAATATATTAAAAGTTGTTTTAAATCCTATTACCCTTGCAAAAACTTAGAGGCATTAGTAGGGTCACAATTAACAATGAGTGAAATTGAAGATATTAAACCATTCCATTATGTTTATTTAATTGAAGCTATCGTGGATGAGTATGATGTTATTATTCTCGACACAAACTCCTCATTAGCTCATGTCACTAC
>NZ_JAKUFQ010000296.1:0-422 GCF_022663475.1 Bacillus cereus group sp. BfR-BA-01382 | reverse complement strand
CATAGCGATAATAATGGACTTGTAATGCCACCAAAAGTTGCTCCAGTGCAAGTTGTTATCGTACCAATTGCTCAGCATAAAGAAGGAGTTTTAGCGAAAGCAACAGAGTTACAAGGACATATTCAAAAAGTTGCACGCGTGAAAATAGATGCTAGTAATAAAACACCGGGCTGGAAATTTAATGAGTATGAAATGAAGGGCATTCCAATTCGATTAGAAGTTGGGCCTAAAGATATTGAAAAGAATCAAGTTGTACTTGTAAGAAGAGATACGAAAGAAAAAGAATTTATATCAATGGATCAATTAGAAGAACGTATTCCAGCACTACTTGAGGAAATTCATGACTCTTTATTTAATAAGGCAAAAGTATTTCGCGATGAGAATACGTATAGTGCGACGAATTTTGAAGAGATGAAACAAGT
>NZ_JAKUFQ010000295.1:0-422 GCF_022663475.1 Bacillus cereus group sp. BfR-BA-01382 | reverse complement strand
ACAATTTATTAAAAAAGCGCCTACACATGTAGGCGCTTTTTCTTATTATTAAGCTTTTGTATGTTCTTTATGGTCACATTCGCAATGAGATCCACATTTCCCGTATAGTACTGTTGATTTTTCATCTTCAAAATGTCCAATTGTTCCTTCACATACTTGGCATACGATTGTTCCCATTTTCATTTCCCCCTGAGTTTTATAGTAATCTATTTATTTATCATTAAGCTTTCGCATTATCTTTTCTAGCACAGTCACAATTTGTTCCACATTTTCCGTAAAGTACCGTCGTTTTCTCATCTTCAAAATGTCCGATTGTTCCTTCACATACTTGGCATACGATTGTTCCCATTTTTTATTTCCCCCTAAGTTTATGGTCCTAAAAACTTTTAGCTGTCCATTTCCTATCAATTATTGGGCTTTTG
>NZ_JAKUFQ010000294.1:0-423 GCF_022663475.1 Bacillus cereus group sp. BfR-BA-01382 | reverse complement strand
ACAGGTCCAACAGGAATACAAGGTATACAAGGAGTGCAAGGGGACAATGGTCCAACAGGTCCGACTGGAAATACTGGTATACAAGGTGTTCAAGGTAATTTAGGAAGTAGTGGTTTACAAGGTATAACAGGAATACAAGGAATACAGGGTCTAATTGGTCCAACAGGCCCAACAGGTTCTCAAGGAATCCAAGGGGAACAGGGGCCAATGGGGCCACAAGGGGAAACTGGTGTTCAAGGTTTACAAGGTCCCCAGGGAGAAATGGGGCAGGTAGGTCCAACCGGTTCTCAAGGAATCCAAGGAGTGCAAGGTGTAATCGGTCCGACAGGGGCAACTGGTTTACAAGGGGATCCAGGTCCAACTGGATCAACCGGATCAACTGGGATAACCGGTCCGACTGGTTCTGCAACGGGTCCAACAGGA
>NZ_JAKUFQ010000293.1:0-425 GCF_022663475.1 Bacillus cereus group sp. BfR-BA-01382 | reverse complement strand
CCTGCACATGCATTTCCGCTACCTCATTACAAAATAAACAGTTCTGTATATCCCTTGTGAATTGCGGTGAAACAATCATTTGTTTTTTACACATAACGCACATCCCCCTCTTAGTTAATTTTGTTGAATTTGTATAATAAATCTGGATATTTTCCTTTTAAATACATACGTTTTTCATAATCGTCAATCATAGGCGAAATTACCTTATAACAATGAACAAACCCAATAATGAAACCAATACTTAAAATTGATATAAGCATTGTCATCAGTACCCAATCCGTTGTGTTTGTATATATTTGTATGAGAAATATTGTTATAACGGCTCCAAATATGATTGATAATCCGATGCCCTTGTCTTTCATATAGAAGTTAAAAATGAATTTCAACTTGCTTATTCCGCTCAGGTTAACCAATCGGAAACACCT
>NZ_JAKUFQ010000292.1:0-433 GCF_022663475.1 Bacillus cereus group sp. BfR-BA-01382 | reverse complement strand
AAGCCAGGAAACATTGAAAGAAACGTTAGATAAGTTCGGAACGTGTAAAACAGAAGAACCTAACGGTGGCAAAACAGAAGAACCAAAACCAGAAGGTCAAGACGGTAAAACACCAGATGGGAAAAATCAAGGTGACCAAGTCGGTAAAACGCCAGATGGGAAAAACCAAGGTGATCAAGACGGTGAAAAACCAGATGGGAAAAACCAAGGTGATCAAGACGGTGAAAAACCAGATGGGAAAAACCAAGGTGACCAAGACGGTAAAACGCCAGATGAGAAAAACCAAGGTGATCAAGACGGTAAAACGCCAGATGGGAAAAAACCAGAACAACCACAGCAAGAGAACATTCAAGTTCCAAGTGCACAATTAAATGAAGCCATTTCTAAAACATCAGACAAGATGTTACAAGATGGAATTGAAAGTGATTGGGTA
>NZ_JAKUFQ010000291.1:0-433 GCF_022663475.1 Bacillus cereus group sp. BfR-BA-01382 | reverse complement strand
TTTAACGGGCAGTAAGATTCCTAACTCAAAATCCAGCGAAAGCTAAGAAATTAGGTGAGGAGTCAACTGCTCGTTAAAGCCCGATTGGTTCAACTAATAATCAGTGGGGATAAAGAAAATCCCCATTGATTAAAGTTTCACTTTATGAGAACGATTTCATTCAGTTATTATAACAAGATTATTATTATTTACATAATAAATTGCCTAGAAAAAAGCATCTTGCTACTATTCATAGCAAGATGCTTTTTTTAACCCGCTTTAACGGGCAGTAAGGCTCCCGACCGCGAAGGAGTTAGATGGGAGACCAACTGCCCGTTAAAGTCCGATTGGTTCAACTAATAATCAGTGGGGATGAACAAAATCCCCACTGATTATAGTTTCACTTTACTCCGGTCGTTTTTTCGTCCACGTTTCTACTACTTCACCAGTATCA
>NZ_JAKUFQ010000290.1:0-446 GCF_022663475.1 Bacillus cereus group sp. BfR-BA-01382 | reverse complement strand
CAAGGTGGAAACAATAACCAAGATAATAACACAACAATTGATCCAAAAGCTCTTAAAGATGGTGAATACAGCATTGGCTTTAAAGTGTTAAAAGATCAAACAGATGAAATCTCAATGATGAACACATACACAAAAAGCCCAGGTGTATTAAAAGTAAAAGATGGTAAGAAATACGTATCGTTTACATTAACAAATAGTACATGGATTACGAAATTTGAATTTGAGAAGAATGGTTCTTTCGTTAATGCAAAAGTGTTAAGTGAAAATAAAGAACAAAATACAAGAGTAGTAGAAGTAGAAGTAAACGATTTGTCTAAAAAATTAAATGCAAAAGTAAAAGTAGATATTGATTCAATGAATTATCACCATTTCTACGATGTTCAATTTGTATTTGATCAAGACAGTATTAAAGCTTTAGGGAACCAAGGTGGAAACGACAACCAAGG
>NZ_JAKUFQ010000289.1:0-447 GCF_022663475.1 Bacillus cereus group sp. BfR-BA-01382 | reverse complement strand
TTTGTTCAAGGCACACCCTAATACAGAAATGACAAAATTCATCAATGCTTATAAAAGTGCAAGTTCTCGACTTATTAAAAGAGACTTTCCACAAGTGAAAAAGAAACTTTGGAAAGAGATGTTTTGGTCAAGAAGCTTTTGCTTACTAACTACTGGTGGTTCGCCAATAGACGTAGTAAAAACATATATTGAAAATCAAAGTGAAAAATGAGGTGAAATGATATGACAAAGCAGAATAAAGCATATAAATTCCGTTTGTATCCAACAGGAGACCAAGCACATCTTATACGTAAAACCTTCGGTTGTGTACGTTTCGTGTATAACAGAATGTTAGCCGAACGGAAAGAAGCGTATGAAAAACATAAAGATGATAAGGATCAACTAAAGAAACAAAAGCTTCCCACTCCTGCAAAATACAAAGCAGAATTTGAGTGGTTAAAAGAAGTT
>NZ_JAKUFQ010000287.1:0-459 GCF_022663475.1 Bacillus cereus group sp. BfR-BA-01382 | reverse complement strand
ATCCCGAAGGTCCAACTAAAACAAAAAATTCGCCCTTCTTAATATGAACCGATACGCCTTTAACCGCTGTCTCTTCTGCATTTTTATATACCTTTGAAACATTTTTCAATTCAATCACAAGGTTGCACTCCTTTTTTCTTCATGTATCCATACTTCATAATGACTTGTTGAAATCGCACTTGCTCCTGCACGAATTGCAATTTCCGCATCTTCTCGCGTTTGAATCAGCCCGCCTGCAATAATAGGAAACTCTATTTCCTCTGCTAGCTGTTTAATTATAGAAGGCATAATCCCCGGCATAATCTCTACTGCATTTGGTTTAGTCGTTTTACAATTTTCAATTGATTTAGTAAGGGATAAAGTATCTACAATAAAAATACGTTGAATTGTTTTCAATCCAATTTTATTAGCATTTCGAATTGTCGAACCCTTTGTTGAAATAATACCTTGTGCCCCGAT
>NZ_JAKUFQ010000286.1:0-462 GCF_022663475.1 Bacillus cereus group sp. BfR-BA-01382 | reverse complement strand
TTATCCTCATCTCTCAATTCATTATTTTACAGCCTCTACATTGTTAATCTTATCGAGTTTAAACAGCATACCTTCTTTTACATAGGCTTTATAGGTTTCTGTTTTTGTGACTACTTCATACGAATTATAATCCAATTCGTTTATTTCCAGTTTAGTGGGGCTTATATCTAATTTTTGAGCAATTAAACCCTTTACTTGTTCCTTTTCACTTGAGCCTTTCTTGTTTACATATCTATCTAATCCTGAAGTAGGAATTGATTCAACGTAATTTAATTTATCCAGTTTAAATAGTTTTTCATTCTCATTGAAATATGCCTTATATGTTGCTGTTTTTGTTGCCACTTCAAAAATATTTCTTTTTATGTTGCTTATATTAAATTCAGTTGGTTTTAGCTGTAATTCACTTGAGATTACATTTTGAATGGATGCATAGTGCTTAAATTCTGAATTAAGCTTTTCATG
>NZ_JAKUFQ010000285.1:0-464 GCF_022663475.1 Bacillus cereus group sp. BfR-BA-01382 | reverse complement strand
AAAGATTAAAGGCTCAATTGAAATTACAAAAGTAGACGTAGCGGATGGAAATAACAAGCTACCAGGTGCAGAGTTTGCAATCTATAACGAGCAAGGCCAGGAAGTCGTGAAGGGAAAAACAAACGAACAAGGCATTGCGAAGTTCGATAAACTCCCAGCAGGAAAGTACACATACAAAGAAACACTTGCACCACAAGGTTATGTGTCACATGAAGAAACTTTCTCCTTTGAAATTAAAACAGATGGTGAAATTATTAAACACACCGTAAAAAACAAAAAGATTGAGGGTAGCTTAGAAATTACAAAAGTAGACGTAGCGGATGGAAACAATAAGTTACCAGGTGCAGAGTTTACAATCTATAACGAGCAAGGCCAGGAAGTCGTGAAAGGAAAAACAAACGAACAAGGCATTGCAAAGTTTGAGAAATTACCAGCTGGTAAATACACATATAAAGAGACATTCG
>NZ_JAKUFQ010000284.1:0-465 GCF_022663475.1 Bacillus cereus group sp. BfR-BA-01382 | reverse complement strand
TATACCCACTGATTTCCACCAAGGTTTAACCAGCCATTTTCATTTATATATACTAAATAAGATTCTGGAGGATTTAATTGACGGATAACTGCAGATGTAGTTGATGGACCACTTCTTAAATTTACATTCATCCCTTGTATATATGCAACCCCAATCGGACTTCCATCACTATTGCTTGTCTTTACAAAATTAATGTAAGAAGGATCATTATACACCCATTGTCCATTCCCCAAATCTAACCATCCGTTACTTTCCTGATATACAACGTAAGATTCTGGAGAATTTAATTGACGAATAACTGAGGAAGAAGTTGATGGACCATTTCTTAAATTTACATTTTTCCCAAGGATATAAGCGATTCCCTTCGTTTGAGGTGTCGGTTGTGGGTTTGGAGGTTGTGGATTTGGAGCTACTCCAAAAATAGCCGCTATTCCATTTGCATACGCTTGACTTAGATCTTCAATA
>NZ_JAKUFQ010000283.1:0-465 GCF_022663475.1 Bacillus cereus group sp. BfR-BA-01382 | reverse complement strand
AAAAGCAGAGGAACTAGGTATTGAAACGGAAGGAAAAGAACAAATTACATTAGAAAAAGAAATTCATGAAACAGAAGTAGGAAGGGAAGCAGAGCAGTTAGGTATTTCGATTGAAGGAAAAGATGTTGGGATGCTGTCAGAAGAAATCTATGAAACAAAAGTAAAGCAAGAAGCGTTAAAGCTAGGTATATCTATAGAGAATACATCAATTGTAGATTTAATTACTCAAATTAATACGATTAAAATTAAAGATGAAGCAGATAAATTAGGCATTTCTACAGATGGAAAAGAAATTGAAGACATCGCGGAAGAAATCTACGGAACGAAAGTAAGAGAAGAAGCAGGAAAGTTAGACATTTCTCAAAAAGGAAAAGAAATTGAAGAGTTAGCACAAGAAGTGTACGAACAAAAAGTACAGGAAGAAGCAAAAAAATATCATATTGATTTGTACGGTAAAGATATATA
>NZ_JAKUFQ010000282.1:0-468 GCF_022663475.1 Bacillus cereus group sp. BfR-BA-01382 | reverse complement strand
TAAGCCAGGTTCCTCCTTTTATATAAAAAAGAGGACGCTGGCTATGTATAGGAAGAAATCTCATCTTAAACATAAACAACGTCCTCTAAATGCGGACTATTACTTTTATTATTTTTTTCTTTTTAATACGGTAAGTGAAATTTTATACTAAGCCTCTTTTCCTCAGCTGTTCTGCTACTCTTTTCCCCTCTGCCATACCAAAGTATCTAGCAATAGCTGTATACGTCATTCCGTCTTCTCTCATAGCTGCAGCTTTTACACAAATTCTATCCCATTCTTCTTTCGTCTTCCTTTTTCGCCTTTGTACTTCATCTTTTCCACCTAGATACACACCTAGTTTTATTAATTCTTTCCCTATGGTGCAATTAGAGCTACAATGATCCAATTGTCGATAACGGTAATCACAATTTTTACAATGTACATCCTGTATATTTAGAATTTTGATACGTGCTTCTTTCGCATTCATAT
>NZ_JAKUFQ010000281.1:0-470 GCF_022663475.1 Bacillus cereus group sp. BfR-BA-01382 | reverse complement strand
GTCACTTATGGATGGACCCGCGTCGCATTAGCTAGTTGGTGAGGTAACGGCTCACCAAGGCAACGATGCGTAGCCGACCTGAGAGGGTGATCGGCCACACTGGGACTGAGACACGGCCCAGACTCCTACGGGAGGCAGCAGTAGGGAATCTTCCGCAATGGACGAAAGTCTGACGGAGCAACGCCGCGTGAGTGATGAAGGCTTTCGGGTCGTAAAACTCTGTTGTTAGGGAAGAACAAGTGCTAGTTGAATAAGCTGGCACCTTGACGGTACCTAACCAGAAAGCCACGGCTAACTACGTGCCAGCAGCCGCGGTAATACGTAGGTGGCAAGCGTTATCCGGAATTATTGGGCGTAAAGCGCGCGCAGGTGGTTTCTTAAGTCTGATGTGAAAGCCCACGGCTCAACCGTGGAGGGTCATTGGAAACTGGGAGACTTGAGTGCAGAAGAGGAAAGTGGAATTCCATGTG
>NZ_JAKUFQ010000280.1:0-471 GCF_022663475.1 Bacillus cereus group sp. BfR-BA-01382 | reverse complement strand
GAAGCACAAATATAATAATAGTCCATATGCGATGATTAATGATTTATATCCGAATCAATTTAAAGAATGGGAATTTAGAATGACACCATTAAATTTTTGGACGAAAGAAAAGGCCCTACAATTATTAAAATGGTTAATTGAAGAAGAGGAGAAATTACCACCACAAAAACTCTTACAAATTTATGGGCAAAAATGGTTAATTGAACATCGATTAAGTGCACCTCTAAGGGTGATTTGGAATGGAAGCCCGTATGCGATGATTAATGATTTATATCCAAATCGATTTAAAGAATGGGAATTTAATAAGGCTCCTAATAAGTTTTGGACGAAAGAAAAAACATTACAAGCACTAAAATGGACAATTGAAGAAAAAGAAAAATTAAATCTGGATCAATTGAAGAATATATACGAAAATAAATGGTTAGCCCAATCAGGATTGCGTGGAGCCTGTCAATTATATTGGAATGATAG
>NZ_JAKUFQ010000279.1:0-473 GCF_022663475.1 Bacillus cereus group sp. BfR-BA-01382 | reverse complement strand
ATCCTTACTTACAAATCCTGATGTATTATCAAATGAAATTTGATACCAATTCCCTGATTCTCCAGTAATTGTTACATTTTTCCCTCTTGTTAATCGACCAACCTTTCCAAATTGTGTACCTGCTCCTTCTCGAACATTTAACACGTCTGCCGTTACAATACCTTTTTTACCACCTGTTGTAGCCGTAGGATTTGTTGTAGCAGGTTTATTAGGTTGATTATTACCTTTGTTTTGTGATTGGCGATTAGAGACAAATTGAGAGCTTACAAATCCCGCTTTTCCATCGTAATTAATTTTGTACCATTCTCCTTCTTTACCTGTAACACTAAGAGAATTCCCTTCAAATAAGCGACCAATCTGTTCAAACTGTGTACCTGCTCCACTTCGCACTTTTAACACATCTGCTGTTACTACATAACTACCATTTGAAGATACTTGAGTTTGCGTATTACCTCCTGTGTGAGGGTCTGAAA
>NZ_JAKUFQ010000278.1:0-476 GCF_022663475.1 Bacillus cereus group sp. BfR-BA-01382 | reverse complement strand
TATCGGCTTTGAAGGAATGCTAGTAGCGACTTATATCACTGTCCCAGAGAACTGATGGTTGGTGCGAATCAGTACATATACAAGCGTGAATTACAATTCTGGAGCTTCTTTCCCGTAATGCTTTTTATGCATGAAGAGAAAGACGGATCTTTCCGTTATCGTAAAGTGAGTGGTAAACAATTAGTTGTTTACAAATAGGGTGGTACCGCGATTTTTATCGTCCCTATCGGATTTTCCGATAGGGACTTTTTTGCATCCATCCTCTTACACAATTTCATATATACGCGTTGAAAGAATCGCAGTAGTACCTTATATCCCTGTTACAGAGAGCTAATGGTCGGTGGAAATTAGCACATATATAAGTATGAATTACAATTCTGGAGCTTCTTTTTCGTAGTGCTTTTATGCATGAAGGAAAAGACGGAATTTTTCCGTTATCATTAATTGAGATGTAAGTATATTTTCACTTACAAATA
>NZ_JAKUFQ010000277.1:0-477 GCF_022663475.1 Bacillus cereus group sp. BfR-BA-01382 | reverse complement strand
AAAACAGTTTTAAAGTGCTTTCTAAAAGACAATACAAATTTTTAAAGATTATTATTTTAAAATTTATGCTTAATAAAATACGAAAATTCTCTTCAAAAGATACACAGATTGACTATGTACTGTTTATATCAGGAATGTAACGAAACATAAGCACAGTATGTAAAATTCTCCAACTGCGCTAGTACGGTGATTTTTATTAACGGCAAAATAACTTTTAAAATACGTAAATATGTTTATGTGAGTCAATAAATTTAATAAAATCTTAAAAAATTTTTTAGATAAAATTTCTTTTTTCTTTCTATATTTATTCTATAATTTATGCATAAATATGAAAAATGCTTTTAAGAGATCCACAATTTTCTGTAGTGTTTATATCGGAAGTTTAAAGAAAAGTAAACAAAATATATTTACTTCACTCACTACACTAGTATAGTCATCTATATTAATAACAAAAGCTATAATTTACAAGGAGAACAC
>NZ_JAKUFQ010000276.1:0-478 GCF_022663475.1 Bacillus cereus group sp. BfR-BA-01382 | reverse complement strand
ACAGCTCGTGTTATGAGCGCACTTGGGCTTGATGCTTCCGAATTATTTACACCTCTTATTCCAGGAATGATTACTGGTGCAATTTGGGTTGTTTTCGTTGCCTACTATCTTGGAAAAAAAGAAAGAAAACGTTTAGGAATTATGGATGTACAGTATTTAAAACAAATGCAAACAATGGATGAGCAAGCTGCAACTGTCGAAGCCGCAGTACATAAACGTCCTAAACTTCTATGGATTAACTTTTTATTAACCGCTACATTACTTGTCTGTCTCATACTAGAAGTTATGCCGTTACCTGTTTTATTTACAGTCGCTTTTGCTATTGCTGTTATGATTAACTATCCAAACTTAGAACAACAGAAAGAACGTATTGCTTCTCATGCAGGGAATGTATTAGCAGTTGTTTCTCTCGTATTTGCTGCCGGTATTTTCACTGGTATTTTATCCGGAACAAAAATGGTAGATGCGATGGCTAACA
>NZ_JAKUFQ010000275.1:0-483 GCF_022663475.1 Bacillus cereus group sp. BfR-BA-01382 | reverse complement strand
GGGGTGAAGTCGTAACAAGGTAGCCGTATCGGAAGGTGCGGCTGGATCACCTCCTTTCTATGGAGAATTGATAAGCGCTGCTTATCAATATAAGTTTCCGTGTTTCGTTTTCGTTTAGTTTTGAGAGTTCAATTCAATATTGACTCTTAAATGAGGATATGATATAAATAAATCCTGCAATTTGTATGGGCCTATAGCTCAGCTGGTTAGAGCGCACGCCTGATAAGCGTGAGGTCGATGGTTCGAGTCCATTTAGGCCCACCATACATTTTGGGGCCTTAGCTCAGCTGGGAGAGCGCCTGCCTTGCACGCAGGAGGTCAGCGGTTCGATCCCGCTAGGCTCCACCAAAAAGCTATTTTAAATAGCAAATGGTATGTTCTTTGAAAACTAGATAACAGTGTAGCTCATATTTTTTAATTTTTAGTTTGGTTAAGTTAGAAAGGGCGCACGGTGGATGCCTTGACACTAGGAGTCGATGAAGG
>NZ_JAKUFQ010000274.1:0-485 GCF_022663475.1 Bacillus cereus group sp. BfR-BA-01382 | reverse complement strand
CAATCATAATGTGTATTCTGAAAAAATAAAAAGCCTGGTTGCCTTTTCGATTTTCATATATCACAACATGTGTGAAAATCCAAACTGCAACCAGACTATCATAGTAATTTTCATTACCTTAGACTCTTAGCTTTGCGACCTATCCTTTCGAACAGTGTGCCTATTTATTTTTTTTGAGACAACAAAAAGTCCAGTTGCCTCTTCGATTTTCATACACACAACTATGTGTGAAAATCCAAACTGCAACCAGACTATCATAGTAATTTTTATTACCTTAGACTCTTAGCTTTGCGACCTATTCTTTCGAACAGTGTGCCCATTTATTTTTTTTTAAGAAAACAAAAAGTCCAGTTGCCTCTTCGATTTTCATACATACAACTATGTGTGAAAATCCAAACTGCAACCAGACTATCATAGTAATTTTCATTACTTTAGACTCTTAGCTTTGCGACCTATCCTTTCGAATAGTGTGCCAAATATAGGAA
>NZ_JAKUFQ010000273.1:0-487 GCF_022663475.1 Bacillus cereus group sp. BfR-BA-01382 | reverse complement strand
AAGCAGATGTTATCAGATTAAAAGGTTTAGCAGAAGCGGAAGCGAAACAAAAAATTGCAGAGGCATTTGAGTTATATGGCCAAGCGGCGATTATGGATATGGTTCTTAACATGCTTCCAAGTTATGCGAAGGAAGTTGCAAGCCCACTTAGCAACATTGATAAAATTACAGTTGTCGATACAGGTGGCGGTGGTAAAAATAGCGGCGCCGGAAAAGTTGCAGGTTATGCGACTGATTTAATGGCAACGATGCAAGAAACATTAAAAGCTTCTTCTGGGATTGATTTAAAAGAGTTATTAGAAGGATTTGCTGGAAAAGGAGCAGTACAACAATTATCAAACGATAAATCTGTTGTATCTGTAGTAGAAGATGCGAAAAAAGAAGTAGAAAAAGATAAAGAATAGTAAAGCGGGAGGAACCTCTAGTAAGTGAGATACTAGAGGTTCTTCAGTGAATTATAATATTTCGAATAATATACATTTTTATA
>NZ_JAKUFQ010000272.1:0-491 GCF_022663475.1 Bacillus cereus group sp. BfR-BA-01382 | reverse complement strand
CAAAAAGAACAGCCAATTCAAAAAGAAAAACCAGTTGAAAAACCGTCTGTTATTCAAAAACCACCTGTGATAGAAAAACAAAAACCGGCGGAAAAAGAAAACACGAAGTTTTCGGTAAATGTATTACCGCAGCCGCCACAACCACCAATAAAACCAAAAAAGGAATATAAAATTTCAGATGTAATAAAAAAAGGAAGCGAGTTAATTGCTCCTCAAATTAGTAAAATGAAACCTAACAATATCATTTCTCCGCAAACGAAAAAAAACAATATAGTATCGCCGCAAGTGAAGAAAGAGAATGTAGGGAATATAATATCGCCGCAAGTGAAAAAAGAAAATGTAGGGAATATAATATCACCGCAAGTGAAGAAAGAAAATGTAGGGAATATAGTGTCACCGCAAGTGAAAAAAGAAAATGTAGGGAATATAGTGTCACCACAAGTGAAGAAAGAGAATGTAGGGAATATAATATCGCCGCAAGTGAAGAAAGA
>NZ_JAKUFQ010000271.1:0-494 GCF_022663475.1 Bacillus cereus group sp. BfR-BA-01382 | reverse complement strand
TTAAATATTTTGGCGGTTTAATACTTAATCCTTTTAAATTTGCTTCAGGTGATACAATCACTTTTTTAGTTACTGTATTCATAATTCATTCCTCCATTTTTAATAAAATTTGAATTGTATTAGACTCTACAAAATAATGATTTCATTAAGAAAACCTATTTATTCCTTTTAACTGATTATTTTCTAATTCCAGTTCACGTATTTTTTGTTGCAATTTTTTAATTGTGTTTATAGCCATTAAAGATGTATCTTTAACTTCTTTTTCGTACTCTTCATATTCTTCGACATTCATTAATTCAGCGTTTAAATTCTCTCTTAAATATAAATTCCATAGTTCTGAAAAAGTTTTATCAACCCTCAATTAATGCACCTTCTTTTATAAAAAAATTTAAATTGCATTAAAATACATTTTTGTTTAATTTAAACAAACACTCTCTCCACACCATCTAACTTTTCCCCTTCTTCAAAAGAGTATTTATCGACATAATGATTAT
>NZ_JAKUFQ010000270.1:0-499 GCF_022663475.1 Bacillus cereus group sp. BfR-BA-01382 | reverse complement strand
GAAACAGAAGCACAAGAAGAAGTGGAAGTAATTGCAGAAACAGAAGAGCCAGAAGAAGTGGAAGTAATTGCGGAAACAGAAGAGCTAGAAGAAGTGGAAGTAATTGCAGAAGCAGAAGAGCTAGAAGAAGTAGAAGTAATTACAGAAACAGAAGAGCTAGAAGAAGTAGAAGTGATTGCAGAAATAAAAGCACCTGTAGTAGAGACATTTGTAGCACTTGAGGAAATTCAGCAAGAAGATGAAGCGATTGAACAAAAGAGTGAATTCATACATGTAGCTGAGGCTGATGAACAGACAAAGAACGACGTTCAAAGCTTTGCGAATGTTTTACTTGCAGAAACAGAAGAAAATAAACGAGTTGTAGAAGAAGCGCCAGTCGCAGAAGAACAACGAGTTGTAGAAGAAACACCAGTCGCAGAAGAACAACGAGTTGTAGAAGAAGCGCCAGTCGCAGAAGAACAACCAGTTGTAGAAGAAGCGCCGGTCGCAGAAGAACAAC
>NZ_JAKUFQ010000269.1:0-502 GCF_022663475.1 Bacillus cereus group sp. BfR-BA-01382 | reverse complement strand
AATCAAAATGGTGTACATGTTGATTCATGCTGTTTTAGTTGCGATGGGACAGTTCCTAAGGTTGGTCCAACCGGTCCGACGGGAGCGACAGGAATAACAGGAGCAACAGGCTCAACGGGAGCGACAGGAGTAACAGGCGACACAGGGGCAACGGGAGCGACAGGAATAACAGGAGCAACAGGCCCAACGGGAGTGACAGGAGTAACAGGAGCGACCGGAGGAACAGGCGCAACAGGTCCAACGGGAGCGACAGGAATAACAGGAGCAACAGGCCCAACGGGAGTGACAGGAATAACAGGGGCAACGGGTCCAACAGGAGCAACAGGTGGCACAGGCCCAACGGGGGCGACAGGAGTAACAGGCGACACAGGGGCAACGGGAGCGACAGGGATAACAGGAGCAACAGGCGATACAGGGGCAACGGGAGCGACAGGCCCAACAGGCACAAGTATAACGGCAACATACGCATTTGCAAATAATACGTCGGGAACAGCAATATCGG
>NZ_JAKUFQ010000268.1:0-505 GCF_022663475.1 Bacillus cereus group sp. BfR-BA-01382 | reverse complement strand
CCCAGGACGTAAATCAGAAACAGAAATTTTTCCATGTACATCTGTTGTAAGCTCAGTGCGAATGTCATTACCATTCAGATCAGTAATTTTAAATATCGCATCTTTAAGAGCGGTACCATCAACATCATCCACTTTAGAAAGCTCCACAGTGCCTTTCGTTAAGCTATTTGTAGCTGTAACAGAGACAGGCTCAGCTTGGCTCTGTGTGATTGTGAATGGAATTGGCTCTTTGTTTAAATTGTAGTGTTTCGGAGCCGTTGTCTCGATGAATTGATAATCACCAGGACGTAGGTCAGAAACGCTAATTTTACCTTGTTGATTCGTAACAAGATCTTTGCGAATTACAGTACCATTCATATCTGCAATTTTAAATACTGCGCCTTCAAGAGTAGTGCCATCAACGTCATCTACTTTAGAAAGTTCCACGCCGCCTTTTGTTAAACTATTTTTCATAGTAACGGTAGCGATATCTTTTTGGCTTTTTTCAATTGTAAATATAATTGGT
>NZ_JAKUFQ010000267.1:0-525 GCF_022663475.1 Bacillus cereus group sp. BfR-BA-01382 | reverse complement strand
CTTTCCGTCCTGTCGCGGGTAACCTGCATCTTCACAGGTACTATAATTTCACCGAGTCTCTGGTTGAGACAGTGCCCAAATCGTTACACCTTTCGTGCGGGTCGGAACTTACCCGACAAGGAATTTCGCTACCTTAGGACCGTTATAGTTACGGCCGCCGTTTACTGGGGCTTCAGTTCAGAGCTTCGCTTACGCTAACCCCTCTCCTTAACCTTCCAGCACCGGGCAGGTGTCACCCCCTATACTTCGCCTTACGGCTTCGCAGAGAGCTGTGTTTTTGCTAAACAGTCGCTTGGGCCTATTCACTGCGGCTTTCCGTTAAGAAAGCACCCCTTCTCCCGAAGTTACGGGGTCATTTTGCCGAGTTCCTTAACCAGAGTTCTCTCGCACACCTTAGGATTCTCTCCTCGCCTACCTGTGTCGGTTTGCGGTACAGGCACCTTTTATCTCGCTAGAAGCTTTTCTTGGCAGCGGGGAATCAAAGACTTCGCTCCATAAGGAGCTTCCCCATCACAGCTCAGCCTT
>NZ_JAKUFQ010000266.1:0-529 GCF_022663475.1 Bacillus cereus group sp. BfR-BA-01382 | reverse complement strand
TGAAATAAAAACGTAATAGCTCGTGCTAAAAAGATTGTTTGCGTAATAATACTAAAAGCTTCTAAAATACTAATAATCGTTAACGCTACATATAAAATACGGCTACCGGGATAAGACGGAAGTCCTCTTTTTCTTTTCATTAGTACTCCAAATCGTTGTCTGACTTAACAGGTTGTCTAAATACATAATAACTCCATATTTGACTTCCGATAACGAAAGGCAAAATAGCAATCGCAAAGTAAGTCATAAGTTTTAATGCATAAGCTCCTGATGCTGCGTTGTAAATTGTCAAATCATTCATTGCTCCTAAAGAGCTAATCATAACACGTGGGAACATACCGATAAATACACTCGCACTTAGTAAAATGATTGTTAAACTCGTCATAAAGAAAGCCCAACCATCTCTTCTTCTTTTATTTAATAAAGTGGACACTAATAGTGCTACAAAAGCTCCGACTGGTACCATAATCCATTCTGTTCCATGGGCAGTGAAAATGTCGGTTTTCCATAACCCCACACCAGCAAAAAC
>NZ_JAKUFQ010000265.1:0-529 GCF_022663475.1 Bacillus cereus group sp. BfR-BA-01382 | reverse complement strand
CGTTTAGAGATTGGAAGAAAAGAAGAACTGCTTAAAAGCGGTTCTTTTTTTATGTTTCATAGAATATGCGGAGCCAATGATATCTATTATATAAAGATAAATATAAACAGGTATTTTATAAAATTCATTAAAAAGGTGGAGTTAAGATGTTAGAACTTACTCAAAAAGAAATGGAAATTGTAGCGAGTAAATTTGAATTAACTATGGAAGGTTTAAAAGAAGATATTGAAGAAGAGAATGTTCGAATCTTCCCTTCATATGAAGCGTTTTTCTATTGGTTACATGATGAAATGAAACCAAAAGAGCTTATTAAACTAATGTTTGAAAAGAAGACTTTGGCAGATAAAACAGAACACATTGTTTTAGAAAGTGGCAAAACAGTTTGTATGCTGTAAATAAATTTTTAATATAAAAAGGTGTTTATAAAATTAATTAAAAGGTGGAATTGTAATGAAGCAAGTAAATGAAAATAAATCAATTAAATTCGGTTTAAATACTGAAGTAAACAAGAATCAGACATTGAATGATT
>NZ_JAKUFQ010000264.1:0-560 GCF_022663475.1 Bacillus cereus group sp. BfR-BA-01382 | reverse complement strand
CCTGGTGCAATGGTTGTTCCTATGAATTTGATTGGATTTTTTCAAACCCCAGATGACTATAATATTCATTGGCTCATCGCATCATTTTTTCGCTTATTACGATTTGCAGGATTTATTATAGCTATTTTTTTACCCGCATTTTATATTGCTATAGTCTCTTTTCACTTTGAAATTATTCCTATAGACTTATACACTTCTATTGCAACATCAAGAGTCAAAGTCCCTTTCTCCCCCTTATTGGAAGCTTTTATAATGGAAATTACACTAGAAATGCTACGTGAAGCTGGCATTCGCTTACCACAACCAATTGGACAAACTATTGGAATCGTTGGAGGGATTGTAATTGGACAGGCGGCTGTTCAAGCTGGTCTTGTTAGTAACGTTATGGTTATTATCGTATCTATTACAGCCATTGCTTCATTTATTGTTTCTAATTATGATTTATCAAGTTCTATACGCCTTATCCGTTTTCCAATGATGTTATTGGCTTACTTTTATGGGATTGTAGGTATTGTTAGTGGATTAATGCTTTTATTTGCTCATTTTGTTTCACTAACTTC
>NZ_JAKUFQ010000263.1:0-573 GCF_022663475.1 Bacillus cereus group sp. BfR-BA-01382 | reverse complement strand
ATGATGGCAGAGAGGTCACACCCGTTCCCATACCGAACACGGAAGTTAAGCTCTCTAGCGCCGATGGTAGTTGGGACCTTGTCCCTGTGAGAGTAGGACGTTGCCAGGCAATATTATTCCGCAGTAGCTCAGCGGTAGAGCTATCGGCTGTTAACCGATCGGTCGTAGGTTCGATTCCTACCTGCGGAGCCATTGGAGAGCTGTCCGAGTTGGCCGAAGGAGCACGATTGGAAATCGTGTATACGTCACAAGCGTATCAAGGGTTCGAATCCCTTGCTCTCCGCCATAGGATTTATAATATTTGGCCCGTTGGTCAAGTGGTTAAGACACCGCCCTTTCACGGCGGTAACACGGGTTCGAATCCCGTACGGGTCACCACTTTGGAGGATTAGCTCAGCTGGGAGAGCACCTGCCTTACAAGCAGGGGGTCGGCGGTTCGATCCCGTCATCCTCCACCATATGAATTTTATATGAATAGTATCATCGCGGGGTGGAGCAGTACGGTAGCTCGTCGGGCTCATAACCCGAAGGTCGCAGGTTCAAATCCTGTCCCCGCAACCAAATGGTCCCGTG
>NZ_JAKUFQ010000262.1:0-594 GCF_022663475.1 Bacillus cereus group sp. BfR-BA-01382 | reverse complement strand
AGAATAAAATATTTGAATTTTATCCCTGAATCACTAAAAAAGAGAAACTAATGTTATTAAAATCATTTACATGTTTTTCTATGTATAGAAAGAGTATTTAATATAAACTATATGTTATTGTAATTAATATTTTTTAAATGTAGCCTGTTTAATAAAAAAAACTAATTGTTATTTCAAAGTTTCAGTATAATGTCAAATTTTATTTTGAAAAGAACTTTCTGTTATTAAAATTTCGGGTCATTTACTACAAAACTTTTTTAAAAAGAACTACATGTTATCAAATTATGCTTAAGGTATAGTATACCTATTTATAAAGAGAACTATATGTTATTAAATAGATGTAAAACCATCACATCAAAAACAAACTATTTGGTATCAAAACAGATGATGCTATTAGTCTAAGTACATAATTACATCCAGAAAAACTTGTTTGTTATTACAAAGAATTTAAGGTATTATTTACTACCATATAAAAAGAACTTCCTGTTATTAAAACACCACTCTTGTTAGATATCATCTATAAAAAACTAAATGTTATTAAAACATATGTACAGCCTATTTTCTTAAATGTTAATATTGCACTTATTTGTTATT
>NZ_JAKUFQ010000260.1:0-634 GCF_022663475.1 Bacillus cereus group sp. BfR-BA-01382 | reverse complement strand
TTTGCTTAACTTCTTGCTTTTTATTTTCCACCACGTTGTTCGCTTCTGCCTTTTGTGGTTGTTCAGTTTTTACTTCTTTAGCAGTTTCCTTCACTTCTTTAACTTTCGCTTCTTCTTTTACTTCTTTCACTGGTGCTACTTGAGCATGTTGTGGAGCTACGATTTCAGTCTTTGGTAAGTTTACCTCTGCATCTTTTAATTGGTCTGCATGAGCAGTTGTTCCTAAAGCCCCTAATGTTCCGAAAGCTAATGCTGTTGTTAATGCCGTTCCTACTACTTTACCCTTTGTGATGTTTTTCATTTTTGTTTCCTCCTATATTATCCTAATATATTTTTATAATAATTAATTGATTAAAATTAAATTTCCTTATTGTTTCCGTGTTTCTTATCTTAACTTTATTATAACTCTTTAGTATTATTTAGTCAATTATTTATTACTAAAAAGTTTTAAATGTTGTTTTTGCTTTTCTAACTTGATTTCATTGTAACTCAATAACTTTCATTAGTCAATTATTAATTACTTAAAAGTGTTATTTATTTAATTAGGTTACACTTACAGTTTTTGTATACATATATATATTATTATGACGATTATATAATTGTAAATAGCTGTTAGTAAAAAAGAAGGAGATTT
>NZ_JAKUFQ010000259.1:0-635 GCF_022663475.1 Bacillus cereus group sp. BfR-BA-01382 | reverse complement strand
ATTCCCAATGTAGAGGTATATGTATTAAATGAAGCTAAAAAACTTGTCCCTATTGGGACAGTAGGTGAACTTTATATAGGAGGTATCGCATTAGCACGAGGATATTTGAATCAACCTGAATTAACAAAGGCCTCATTTATCCCACACCCATTCAAGAATAGCTCTAATGATAGATTATATCGGACTGGTGATTTAGTTAAATATTTACCTGATGGAAATATAGAATATATAGGAAGAGCTGATAAACAAGTTAAGATTAGAGGATTTCGAATTGAGTTAGGTGAAATTGAAACAATATTAGGAAATCATCCAGACATTAAAGAAGTTACTGTGGTAGCGCAAGAAGATTCATTTGGAGATAACATCTTAGTAGCCTATATTGTGGGCGAAGGAGATACACAAGAGTGGAGAAAACATGTAGGGGTACATCTTCCAAATTATATGGTCCCGGCTCATTTTATCAAGATAGAATCATTGCCATTAACTGTTAATGGGAAGGTAGATAAAGATGCTTTACCTGCATGGGCCTCTATTATACAAACGAACGAGGGATATATAGCACCTCGGAATAGAGTAGAGCAAAAAATGGTAGAAATTTGGTCAGAGGTATTAGGGATTGACTCCTCTGTCATTGG
>NZ_JAKUFQ010000258.1:0-667 GCF_022663475.1 Bacillus cereus group sp. BfR-BA-01382 | reverse complement strand
CCGCGACAACTTCATGACAGCAGAAAAAGCTTTAGAATACGGTTTAATCGATAAGATCTTTACAAATCGTTAATAACTAAAAGCGGAAGCGGCTCGTTCAGAATCGCAGGGCGATGGAGCACCTGATTCCGAGGCGCTTTTTGCCTCGAATGAAGGGCGAAACGACCGGAGATTCTAGCCGCTGGAGCTGGATATACTAAAAGCGGAAGCGGCTCGTTCAGAATGGGAGGAGGATGGAGCTTCTGACAAAGAGGTGCTTTTTACCTCGGCGGAAGAAGCGAAGCCACCGACCATTCTAGCCGCTGGAGCTGGATATACTAAAAGCGGAAGCGGCTCGTTCAGAATGGGAGGAGGATGGAGCTTCTGACAAAGAGGTGCTTTTTACCTCGGCGGAAGAAGCGAAGCCACCGACCATTCTAGCCGCTGGAGCTGGATACATTTAAAGCGGAAGCGCCCTATAATTGGGCGCTTTTTTATTATCATATACCTCCGTCTGTATACCCTATCCAGTATCCCTCTAAATATATCAACGATTTTTCAATTATATCGAACAAAACTCAAATTATATCAACGATTTTTTTAATATATCAACGGTTCGACACAACATATCGATTTACCGACAATCTCCGACAAGGACAAACCAACTACATACCCCCTACCCGTTAAT
>NZ_JAKUFQ010000257.1:0-674 GCF_022663475.1 Bacillus cereus group sp. BfR-BA-01382 | reverse complement strand
GGATTAAACACACCGTTATAGGTTATAGGGTGTGTTTTTTATTTATTTGTATTTTTTGCTCTGCTAATGTGTATTTTTGCTCCTAACTCCCGTACCAATACGTATTTTTGCTCTTAACCTCCGTACTAATATGCAGTTTTGTTTTTAAAACCGCTAATTCTCCGTACTAATATGCAATTTTGCTCTTAATCTCCGTACTGATATGCAGTTTGTTTACATTCATGGACTTTTTTTAAAAATAAATTGTGAACATTTTATGTCTAAACCCCCGATTTTTTCATAATATTGCTCTCTACTTCCGTACCGATATGCAGTTTTGTTTTTAAAACCGCTAATTCCCCGTACCAATATGTAATTTTGCTCCTAACTTCCGTACCAATATGCAGTTTCTCTTAAAAATTTGTGATTCTCCCCTGTATTAATTGTCAGTTTTTTCTAAAACCAAATGTGATTTTGCTCTTAATCTCCGTACTAATATGTAATTTTGCTCCTAAACTCCGTACTAATATGCAGTGTTGAACAACAAGCTATGAAGCCTGTTGTTATCACGTTTCTACAAAAAATGCTCCTAACTTCCGTACTAATATGCAGTTTTACAATGTTAGCCAAAATTTACTATACTAAACCGTAGATTAATGTCGGAGAAAGGAGGAATTTGAAATGAGCAAACCTAC
>NZ_JAKUFQ010000256.1:0-675 GCF_022663475.1 Bacillus cereus group sp. BfR-BA-01382 | reverse complement strand
ATGATGGCAGAGAGGTCACACCCGTTCCCATACCGAACACGGAAGTTAAGCTCTCTAGCGCCGATGGTAGTTGGGACCTTGTCCCTGTGAGAGTAGGACGTTGCCAGGCAAAATGGAGGATTAGCTCAGCTGGGAGAGCACCTGCCTTACAAGCAGGGGGTCGGCGGTTCGATCCCGTCATCCTCCACCATATATGTCGGAGGGGTAGCGAAGTGGCTAAACGCGGCGGACTGTAAATCCGCTCCTTCGGGTTCGGCAGTTCGAATCTGCCCCCCTCCACCATTCTTAATTATTGGGCTATAGCCAAGCGGTAAGGCAACGGACTTTGACTCCGTCATGCGCTGGTTCGAATCCAGCTAGCCCAGCCATTAAGAGCCATTAGCTCAGTTGGTAGAGCATCTGACTTTTAATCAGAGGGTCGAAGGTTCGAATCCTTCATGGCTCACCATTTTTAATAAAACATGCGGGTGTGGCGGAATTGGCAGACGCACTAGACTTAGGATCTAGCGCCTTTGGCGTGGGGGTTCGACTCCCTTCACCCGCACTTTTAATAAAATAACTCATACATGTCTTGCGGAAGTAGTTCAGTGGTAGAATACAACCTTGCCAAGGTTGGGGTCGCGGGTTCGAATCCCGTCTTCCGCTCCAATTTTCAATATGACATGCCGGGGTGGC
>NZ_JAKUFQ010000255.1:0-690 GCF_022663475.1 Bacillus cereus group sp. BfR-BA-01382 | reverse complement strand
GCCAGTTAGAAAATGCTGGGACAGATGACGAAAAGACAAAAGCCAATCCGTTAGTGCAAGCGAATATACCGAATGATTTACCAAATAATCAAACGGATCAAGAAAAAGAAGAGAATAAAAAGAAAGGAAATCTTATTTCTTTACAGGATCGTGATAAAGAAGGGAATTTACCACAGCAGGAAGAGGAAGGAAAAGAACAAACGACACCAGGTGAAGAAGAGGCACCAATGCAACAAGACCTTATCAGCTTAGATAAGGAAGCATTAGAACAAGAAATGGAAGAACAACAAGAAGGAACAGAAGTAGAAGAATCAGAAATGGAGGTTCAACCAGAGCTTGTATCTTTAGAAGATGAGGAAATCCCAACAGGGGAAGAAACACAAGCTGGTATGGAGGCTTATGAAGAAATTCAAACAGAAGTACCAGAACAAGCAGTACCACTAGAAGAAATTCCGACTGATATAGAAGTACATGAAGATGTACAAACAGAAGTACCAGAACAAGAGGTACCATTAGAAGAGGTTTCAACTGATATGGAAGCATATGAAGAAATCCAAACAGAGGTACCAGAACAAGAAATGCCACTAGAAGAAGTTTCAACTGATATGGAGGCATATGAAGAGATTCAAACAGAAGTACCAACACAAGAACTTCCATTAGAGGAAGTGTCACCAGATCATGAAACATTTG
>NZ_JAKUFQ010000254.1:0-700 GCF_022663475.1 Bacillus cereus group sp. BfR-BA-01382 | reverse complement strand
AGTCCAAGATGAGAAAGATGGCGTAGTAAGAAAAGTAGTAACAGATAAAGATGGAAAAGCAAACGTTTCAGATCTATCAGTAGGAAAGTACAAATTAGTAGAGACGAAAAGCTTACCAGGTTACAAAAATCTAGCAGAACCAGTACTATTTGAAATTACAAAAGGTATGACAAAAGCTTTATCAATAAAAGTAGAAAATGAGCAGTTAGACAAAGGCTCAGTAGAAATTACAAAAATAGATAAAGATAGTCAAAAAGTATTAGAAGGCGTAGTCTTCGAAGTGCAAGATGAGCAAGGAAAAGTAGTAACAGAAGTAAAAACAGATAAAGATGGTAAAGCAAAAATCTCAGATTTATCAGTAGGAAAGTACAAATTAGTAGAGACGAAAAGTTTACCTGGCTACAAAAAGCTAACAGAACCAGTATCATTCGAAATTACAAAAGGTATGACAACAGTCCTATCGTTGAAAGTAGAAAATGAACAGTTAGATAAAGGTTCAGTAGAAATTACAAAAGTAGATAAAGACAACAAAAAAGCATTAAAAGGCGTAGTCTTTGAAGTGCAAGATGAAGCTGGAACAGTAGTAAAGGAAGTAAAAACAGATAAAGATGGTAAAGCAAAAATCTCAGATCTATCAGTAGGAAAGTACAAATTAGTAGAGAAAGAAAGTTTACCAGGCTATAAGAAACTAACAGATCCA
>NZ_JAKUFQ010000253.1:0-705 GCF_022663475.1 Bacillus cereus group sp. BfR-BA-01382 | reverse complement strand
CGCTCCCGTTGCCCCTGTGTCCCCTGTAGGACCTTGGGGACCTTGCAATCCTTGCACACCTTGAGGACCGGTTGGACCTATCTCTCCTTGTACCCCTTGTATTCCTGTTGGGCCTTGAGGACCGGTCGGACCTTGGATCCCTTGAATTCCTTGAATCCCCTGTGGGCCTTGTGCTCCCGTGGCTCCGGTTGCTCCTTGAATCCCTTGAGGGCCTTGTTCCCCTTGAATTCCTTGGGGACCGGTTGGACCTTGGATTCCTTGCGGGCCTTGGATTCCCTGTGGTCCTTGATCTCCTGTCGCACCAGTTACTCCTTGTATCCCTTGCGGACCTTGTATCCCTTGCGGACCAGTTGGACCAATATCTCCTTGCACACCTTGTATTCCTTGAGGACCTTGTAACCCTGTCACTCCGGTTGCTCCCGTTTCTCCTGTCGCTCCTGTCACTCCAGTTGAGCCTGTCGCACCAGTATCCCCTGTTACTCCTGTCGCACCAGTTGCTCCTGTCGGGCCAGGTGGTCCACCCGATGGACCAGTTACTCCCGTCGGACCTGATGGCCCTGTTGGGCCGGACGGTCCTGCTGGTCCTCCAGAAGGTCCCGTTACCCCTGTTGCTCCCGTTATTCCAGTTGGGCCTGTAGTTCCTTCCCCTGTCGCACCTGTTGCTCCTGTATCTCCTGTTGCCCCCGTCGGACCTTGGATTCCTTG
>NZ_JAKUFQ010000252.1:0-708 GCF_022663475.1 Bacillus cereus group sp. BfR-BA-01382 | reverse complement strand
AAAAAGAAATTGAAGATGTTTTAGTAGAATTGAGAATTGCATCTGGAGATTCCACCAACCCTGAGAGATTTGAAAAAATTTGCGCTATTTGTTTCGAAATGTTGGGATACGATAGTAAATGGATTGGCGGATCAGGTGACACAGATATTCTGGTTCAAACCATATCATCTCCAAAATTTTCATATAGAATTATTATCGATACTAAATCAACAAGCTCCCCTTCTGTAAATGAAAGTCAAATTGATTTTGATACATTAAAAGAACATAAATTAAAAAACAATGCTGATTTTGTCGTTATAGTCGGGAAATCATTTTCATCATCAAGATTATTACATAGAGCTGAAGAACATGGGGTAGTGCTGATCGATATAGAGAGTTTGAGTGATTTGATTTTAAGCCATATGAAGGTCCCACTTTCATATGAATCATATAAAAATCTTTTTTTGTCTGGTGGTCTATTAGACTTAACAAAAATTGAAGAAGATAGCAATTATTTAATACGAAAGAATAACTTGATTAAAGAAATATTGAATTGTTTAATTGAACAGAATGACGATGAAGTTACTAACGGTATTTTGACTGAGAGAGAAATATATTTCATTCTCAAGAATTCAAATTTATTAAAAGCAAATCTTTCATTGAAGGAAATTCAAGACACGCTAACTTTTTTATCTTCCCCCTTTATCAACGGTATAAGAAAGACTAAAG
>NZ_JAKUFQ010000251.1:0-713 GCF_022663475.1 Bacillus cereus group sp. BfR-BA-01382 | reverse complement strand
TAATGTTTAGGAGCTTTCGTTTCGATAAACTCATAGTCTCCTGGTTGTAAGTCTTTAGCGATGATTTTTCCATCTTTATTGGTAACTAAATTCGTACGAATGTCGTTACCGTTCAAATCAGTAATTTTAAATACCGCACCTTCTAGCATTTCTTTCTTATCTATAGAGTCAACTTTCGTTAATTCCACGCCACCTTTTGTTAGGCCATTCTTAGCAGTAACAGAAGCGTGAGTTAGTTGACTTTTTTCGATAGTGAAGCTAATAGGTGTTTTATTTAAATCGTAATGCTTAGGAGCTTTCATTTCAATGAATTGATAGTCTCCTGGGCGTAAGTTCGTAGCAGTAATCTTACCATCTTTATCAGTAGTTAAATCAGTGCGAACAATTTTACCTTTCGCATCGATGATGTTAAACACTGCATCAGAAAGTTTTGTATCTGGATTTATATCATCCACTTTTATTAATTCTACAGCACCCTCAGTTAAGCTATTTGTAGTAGTAACTTGGAGCTTTTCTTTTTGGCTTTTCTTAATTGTAAACTTAATAGGTGTACTATCTAATTTATAGTGTTCAGGAGCTTTCGTTTCAACAAACTGATAGTCCCCAGGACGTAAATCAGAAACAGAAATTTTTCCATGTACATCTGTTGTAAGCTCAGTGCGAATGTCATTACCATTCAGATCAGTAATTTTAAATATCGCATCTTTAAGAGC
>NZ_JAKUFQ010000250.1:0-717 GCF_022663475.1 Bacillus cereus group sp. BfR-BA-01382 | reverse complement strand
GTAATCGGTCCGACAGGGGCAACTGGTTTACAAGGGGATCCAGGTCCAACTGGATCAACCGGATCAACTGGGATAACCGGTCCGACTGGTTCTGCAACGGGTCCAACAGGAGCAACAGGTCCAACCGGTCCTCCGGGAGGCCCAACCGGTCCAACCGGTCCAGCAGGATCACCAGGGGGTCCAACCGGTCCGACTGGAGCAACAGGGGCAACAGGGGCGACAGGAGCAACAGGAATCCAAGGAGTGCAAGGAATACAGGGTCCAACAGGAGCAACCGGTTTAACAGGTTTGCAAGGGGTACAGGGGCCGATGGGGGCAACAGGTCCAACGGGTGACCAAGGCATTCAAGGTCCACAAGGGATACAAGGAGTAACCGGCCCGACAGGTCCGCAAGGTCTACAAGGATTACAAGGCTCAATCGGCCCAACCGGTCCGACAGGTCCCCAAGGAGTGCAAGGGGCACAGGGTCCAATCGGTCCAACCGGCCCACAAGGGGTTCAAGGTATACAAGGTGAGCAAGGAGTAAGGGGAGCGACAGGTCCAACTGGTTTACAAGGTCTACAAGGCGTACAAGGTCCGAGTGGCCCAACTGGCCCACAAGGAGTGCAAGGCGTACAAGGTCCGAGTGGCATAACAGGCCCAACCGGTCCTCAAGGAATACAAGGTATCCAGGGACCGCAAGGAAGTATAGGCCCAACCGGTCCTCAAGGAATACAA
>NZ_JAKUFQ010000249.1:0-725 GCF_022663475.1 Bacillus cereus group sp. BfR-BA-01382 | reverse complement strand
AGACTATGAATTATTAAAAGAAAAAATAACTGTAAAAATAGAAAAAGATGCAGTAGTAGAAATTAAAATAGGAAATAAGAAATTGCCAGATCCAATAGGAAAAATGAAGTTAGTGAAAGTAGACATAAGTGATAAAAATAAAAAGCTAGCAGGGGCAAAGTTTCATATAGAAGATTCAAAAGGGAAAATAGTTGGAGAACTAGTAACAAATGAAGAAGGAGAAGTAATATCAAAAGACTTACCAATAGGAAACTATACCTTAGTGGAAGTAGAAGCACCTAAAGGTTACGAATTATTAAAAGAAAAAATAACTGTAAAAATAGAAAAAGATGCAGTAGTAGAAATTAAAATAGGAAATAAGAAATTGCCAGATCCAATGGGGAAAATGAAGCTTGTGAAAGTAGACATAAGTGATAAAAATAAAAAACTAGCAGGAGCAAAGTTTCATATAGAAGATTCAAAAGGAAAAGTAGTTGGAGAGTTAATAACAGATGAAAAAGGAGAAATGATATCAAAGGACTTACCAATAGGAAACTATACCCTAGTGGAAATAGAGGCACCTAAAGGTTATGAATTATTAAAAGAAAAAATAGCTGTAAAAATAGAAAAAGATACAGTAGTAGAAATTAAAATAGAAAATAAGAAATTGCCAGATCCGACTGGGCAATTTGAAATTGAAAAAGTTGATGATAAGGATAGTGAATTAAAGCTAAAAGGCGCTGTAT
>NZ_JAKUFQ010000248.1:0-782 GCF_022663475.1 Bacillus cereus group sp. BfR-BA-01382 | reverse complement strand
AAACCAGCAACTAAACCTGTTACCGATAATCTGGAACAAAACCCAGCAACTAAACCTGTTACCGATAATCCGGAACAAAACCCAGTAGCTAAAATTGCTACTGGCAATCCAGAACATAAGCTAGCAAGCAGCCCTGTTGAGAATACAAATTCAGGTCCAAAGCAAATAACAACAAACATTTTAACCGGTGTAAAGTTGACGGATAAAGACGGAAAACCATTTACAGAGGATAACCGTCCAAGCACAGATTCCCCTGCCAATATTGAGTTTACATGGGAGCTTTTAAAATCAATGAATGTGAAAAGCGGAGATTACTATATTTTTGATCTTCCTAAACATTTTAAGATTTACAATACAATTAACAGTCCTTTATATGATAGTGAAAACAATCAAATTGGTAATTTTACTGTTACAAAAGACGGAAAAGTCACGATGACATTCAACGATTATGTTGAAGAGCATCCAGATGTTGCTGGTAACCTACAATTAAAGACAGAATTTAATAAAGCTGAAATTAAAGGTACAACAACACAAGAAATTCCTTTCCCAATTAAAGATAAGGATGTTTCTATTACAGTTGACTTTAAGCCTAATGTACAAACAGCTACGAATAAAAAAGGGGTACCTGATAGACCAATTAATACAAATGAAATTAATTGGAAAGTAGAGATGAACAAAACGAAAGAAACCCTTAAAAATGCGGTTTTTAAAGATAACATCCCACAGGGTACAAGCTTAAATAAAGATTCTATTAAAGTTTATTATTTAGAAGTTGATGTTAA
>NZ_JAKUFQ010000247.1:0-807 GCF_022663475.1 Bacillus cereus group sp. BfR-BA-01382 | reverse complement strand
AACAGTAGAAAATGAATTAGTAGATACAGGAAATGTAGAAATTACAAAAGTAGATAAAGAAAATAAAGATGTTTTAGCTGATGCAGTCTTTGAAATTCAAGATGAAGCAGGACAAGTAGTCGCTAAAATAACGACAGATAAAAAAGGACAAGCACAAGTTACTAATTTATCAGTCGGCACATACAAGTTAGTAGAAGTAAAAGCACCAAAAGGATATAAACAATTAGTAGATTCGATTATTTTCCAAATTGAAAAAGGCATGACAAAATCTCTTGCTTTAACAGTAGAAAACGAAATGTTAGACAAGGGAAATGTAGAAATTACAAAAGTAGATAAAGATAGTCAAAAATTATTAGAAGGCGTAGTCTTCGAAGTTCAAGACGACAAAGGCAAAGTAGTAACAGAAGTAACGACAGATAAAGAAGGAAAAGCAACAATTTCAGATTTATCAGTAGGAAAGTATAAATTAGTAGAAAAAGAAAGCTTACCAGGTTACAAAAAATTAACAGAACCAGTATTATTCGAAATCAAAAAAGGTATGACGAAAGTTTTATCATTGAAAGTAGAGAACGAACTGTTAGATAAAGGTTCAGTAGAGATTACAAAAGTAGACAAAGAAAGTGGCGCGTTATTAGAAGGCGTAACATTCGAAGTGCAAGATGAAAAAGGCAAAGTAGTAACGAAAGTAAAAACAGATAAAGATGGAAAAGCAACAATTTCAGATTTATCAGTAGGAAAATATAAGCTAGTAGAGGTAGAAAGCTTACCAGGATATAAAAAACTAGCGAAGCCAGTATCATTCGAAAT
>NZ_JAKUFQ010000246.1:0-810 GCF_022663475.1 Bacillus cereus group sp. BfR-BA-01382 | reverse complement strand
TTTTTATTCCCTATAGAACATACCTAAATCAATAATCCTCAATAAATTTTCCTCTTTTTAAATAGTATGTTAATAAAAGTATGAAAGTTGGTGAAATCCATGGAAAAGGTTTTATTAGCGATTGGACATAGACAAGTTGAAGATTTTATAAAGGCAAAGTCAAACGGTGAGTATGCAATTGTAGGTACAACTGTGTATCGTGGAGGGATTATAAAAGCGATAAAAGAAAACAAACCTGATGTTATTGTGTTATTTGAATCATTAAAAGGGAATGAAAATATTTCAGACATTATTTATGAAATTAGAGCAAATTACAAGAATGTAAGAATCATTTTCGGTTCCAACAAACGTGAGCCAGGGGATGTACTGTTAGCAACTATTGTAGGGTATGGTATTTATGACATTTTATATGGAGAAAAAATAAATGCGAATGAGATTATTCGATTAATAAAAGAAAAGAACGAGTTTTCGGATGTGTTTCATTTACGACCTAAAACAACAGTAGACGAAAAAACAAATCAAAAATTGTATGATGCACCTACAAAAGTAATAGAAAAGCCAGTAATCAAAGAAATATATTTGGATAAAACGAATCCAAATGAATCTGGGAAAGAAGAAGATGAATCTCCTAAAGAAACAAATCTGAAAGCAGAAACGGAACAAACTATGGAAAAAATCGCTGAAGATGAAAGTGTGAATCTTGAAGAAACGAAATCAGAAGCAAACGGAGATGAAGTAATTGACATTGAAGGTGAGTCTGTAAATCTTGAAGAGAAAGTTTTCAATCTTGAAGAAGTTGAAAAGAAAGAA
>NZ_JAKUFQ010000245.1:0-811 GCF_022663475.1 Bacillus cereus group sp. BfR-BA-01382 | reverse complement strand
TGGGGCAGAATTTACTTTATACGATCGTACAGGTAAAACTGTTATCCGTAAAATTACAACAGACAAAGACGGTATCGCTAAATTTAATAATTTAAAACGTGATAAATATTTATTAAAAGAAACAAAGGCTCCTGAAGGCTATGTAATTAGCTGGGATTTAAAACAAGGGAAAATTGTTGAACTTGGTACACAAGAGACTACAACATATAAACTTGCAAATAAGAAATTTGTCGGGAAAGTAGTTTTAACAAAATCTGATGACCTGAACAAAAATGCAACACTACAAGGCGCTATTTTCACACTACTGGATAAAGATAAAAAAGTAATTCCAGAACACAAAGAATTAACAACAAATAATAACGGACAAATTATTATAGATAAACTAAAACCAGGAACTTACTACTTACAAGAAACGAAGGCTCCTGAGCATTATCAATTAGATAGCAAACTTATTCCGTTTACTATCTCTATAGATCAAACAACAGTAGTAAATCTAACTGCGACAAATAGTTTAACTAAAGGATCTGCTCTTTTAACAAAAGTGGATAATTATAATAAAACTTTAGCAGGGGCAGAGTTTACTGTTCAAGATCGCAACGGAAAAAATATTCCTGGATATGAAAAATTAACAACAAATGAACATGGACAAATAGAAGCAAAAGATTTACGTCCGGGTAAATACCAATTTGTCGAAACAAAAGCTCCTGAGCATTATGAATTAGACAAAACGCCTATTCTATTTGAAATAGAAAAAAGCCAAACTACAGTCGCTTCTGTTACAGCAAAAAACGCTTTAATTAAAGGTGACATT
>NZ_JAKUFQ010000244.1:0-824 GCF_022663475.1 Bacillus cereus group sp. BfR-BA-01382 | reverse complement strand
GAAGTAAAAACAGATAAAGATGGTAAAGCAAAAATCTCAGATCTATCAGTAGGAAAGTACAAATTAGTAGAGAAAGAAAGTTTACCAGGCTATAAGAAACTAACAGATCCAGTATTATTTGAAATCAAAAAAGGCATGACTGAAGTTCTATCATTAAAAATAGAAAATGAAATGGTAGATACGGGAAATGTAGAGATAACAAAGATAGATAAAGATAATAAAGCACCGTTAGCGGGAGTAACATTCATCGTCCAAGATGAAAAGGGTAATGAAGTTACAAAAGTAACGACAGATAAAGATGGAAAAGCAAATGTTTCAGATTTACCTGTAGGAAAGTATGAATTAGTAGAGGTAGAAAGTTTACCTGGTTATAAAAAGCTAGAAAAACCAGTATCATTTGAAATCAAAAAAGGCATGACCGAGGTTCTATCATTAAAAGTAGAAAATGAAATGGTGGATACAGGGAATGTAGAGATAACAAAAATAGATAAAGATAGTAAAGCTCCATTAGAAAATGTTGTATTTGAAGTACGTGATTCAAAAGGAAAAGTAGTTACGAAAGTAACGACGGATAAAGAAGGAAAAGCAAATGTTTCAGATTTACCTATTGGGAAGTATGAGTTGGTGGAAGTAGAAACACCGGCAGGATACAAACCACTAGAAAAGCCAATTTCATTCGACATTGAAAAGGGTAGAGTAACAGCATTAAAGCTAACAGTAGAAAATGAATTAGTAGATACAGGAAATGTAGAAATTACAAAAGTAGATAAAGAAAATAAAGATGTTTTAGCTGATGCAGTCTTTGAAATTCAAGATGAAGCAGG
>NZ_JAKUFQ010000243.1:0-991 GCF_022663475.1 Bacillus cereus group sp. BfR-BA-01382 | reverse complement strand
ATCAGCACCAAGCGGAAGTAGCCCGGTATCAGCCGACATCGTAACGGTGACACATAGTAGCCCGATTATTCCTTATGAAAGTGATAAAGAAGTGGCAGCAAGTAGAGGGCAAGAAACACGGACATTAGGACAATATACAACCGAAAAAGTTAAACATACGACATCATCGGTGAAACAAAAGGTAAGAGGAGTGCAAGAGCGCATTCATAATTCGGAAACGGTACAGAATACAAAGCGTTTTTATCAGATGGGTCAAAATACGGGTAAAAGTTGGAGAGATATTGTAAACAAAAATAAAAAGAATACGGATAAAAAATAAGCGTAATCGTACGCTTATTTTTTATTGTCGAAAAGGAGGGAATCCCGATGAGAAGCTATCGGATTCCGAAGGAAATCAGTACAGAATTACGGATTAATAAAGTGCTTTATTTAATAGATTTCTTTTTATTAATTGGTTTATTAGTTGTAACAATGATTCTTAGGAACTTCGTACATGAGTCCTTTCAGTTACCATTTATTCTTTTCATGGTAGCTATTGCAATTATCATGATTTGGCGACCAAGTACGAATCCTCAAAAACGAATGTATGAAGTATTGATTATTACTTTGCTAAGAAGGAAAGGTGCATATTGCGCCATTGATAACGATCAATAAGGGAGGGATCACATATGGCGTTATTCAGCGAAAAAGATGTAGAGAAAGAAAAGCCAAAACAACTAGAAAGACCGAAGAAAAATGCATTTCGATTTAACGAAAAAAACGTAAAAGAATCAATTTCTGAACCAAAAGAAATTGTGAAGGTGGTACCCAACAAAAAGAAAGAAGAAAAACCAAAGGTAGAACCAAAAGTAAAAAAACAGAAGAAAGAAAAGCCAAAGAAAGACACTTCGAAAAAGAAAAATCCAAAACTGTTAGGTTTTTTATCTAGAAAAAAGAAAGAAGCACCACCAAAGGTAAAGAAAAGTATTGCGGAAATTATGCAAATTGTAGA
>NZ_JAKUFQ010000242.1:0-1024 GCF_022663475.1 Bacillus cereus group sp. BfR-BA-01382 | reverse complement strand
TAAAGCTGTAACAGAGGTAACTTGAGTTTGTCCTTTCGTAATTGTGAAAGGAATTGGTTTAACGTTTAAATCATAGCCAGTTGGAGCTTTCATTTCAATGAACTGATAGTCTCCCGGACGCAAATCAGAAACAGAAATCTTCCCATCTTTATCAGTAGTTAAATCAGAACGAACATCCTTGCCGTCCATATCCACAATTTTAAAGATAGCCCCTTCAAGAATAGTGCCGTCGATGTCATCAACTTTAGTTAATTCAACAGCGCCTTTCGTTAAGCTGTTAGTAGCAGTAACAGAAGTTTTAGCAGTTTGACTCTTTTCAACAGTAAACTTGATAGGATTTTGATTTAAGTCGTAATGCTTAGGAGCTTTCATTTCAATGAACTGATAGTCACCCGGACGTAAATCAGAAACAGAAATCTTACCATCTTTATCAGTAGCTAAATCAGAACCAACATCCTTGCCATCCATATCCACAATTTTAAAGATAGCCCCTTCAAGAGTAGTACCATCGATGTCATCAACTTTAGTTAATTCAACTGCGCCTTTAGTTAAGCTATTCGTAGCAGTAACAGAGGCGATTTTTTCTTGGCCTTTTTTAACTGTGAACTTAATAGATGTTTTGTTTAAGTCATAGTGTTCAGGAGCTTTTGTTTCGATAAACTCATAGTCTCCTGGCGGTAATTCATCCACAACTAAACGGCCGTTTTTATCAGTAGTTAAATCGGTACGAACATCGTGTCCATCCTTATTAACAATTTTAAATACTGCACCTTCAAGTGTTGTGTTTTGCTTGGCATCATCAACTTTAATTAACTCAACACTACCTTTCGTTAAGCTATTAATAGCTGTAACGAAGACATGCTTTGTTTGACTTCTTTCGATTGTGAACTTAATTGGTTCTTCATTTAAGTCGTAATGTTTAGGAGCTTTCGTTTCGATAAACTCATAGTCTCCTGGTTGTAAGTCTTTAGCGATGATTTTTCCATCTTTATTGGTAACTAAATTCGTACGAATGTCGTTACCG
>NZ_JAKUFQ010000241.1:0-1079 GCF_022663475.1 Bacillus cereus group sp. BfR-BA-01382 | reverse complement strand
TTGGGATTATGAAGTCGGAGTTCCTCTACATAAAAGAATTTGAAAATGTAGAGCACTTTAAAATAGAATTAGAAAAATATATAGATTATTATAATACGAAACGGATTAAGGAAAAATTAAAAATGAGCCCGGTACAATACCGGACTCACTTTTATCAAGCTGCCTAATGAAATAACCGTGTCTAACTTTTAGGGGTCACTTCAACTTTTCAAACGCTCTTTTTTAATATAACTTAGAAATAATTATATTTTCTTCCCTTAATCTAAAATATACTATTAAGTATTTTTTCACAGACTATTTACACCTACCATCCTAAAAATCGTTATTAACAAACTATTTTTCTATTTAAAAATTATTTATTAAATAAAAAAGTGCTACTAGTAAATAGTTAGCCAACTATTTACTAGTGCACTTTCCTTTATTCCATCTAATTCATTAACTGCACGAATTACTCAGCAATATAATTTATTGCAACACGTTTACTTTCATCTTTATTTACTTTTGTAACACTTACATAGATTTTTCCTGCTACTTCTCCTAATTGAGGGATTACAACATTTACCGCCGTTTTATTTTCTGCTACCGTTGCTGTTCCAATTGCTTCTTGGACTGTCTCTTCATTATATACACTTACCTTATCACCTGCTGTTAAACCAGTCACTCTAACAATATCAGCCGCTCCGTCATTATTTAAAACAACAATATTTCCACCTACTGGCTCCGCCGTTACTTGTGATTCATATTTCACCGCTGTACGAGCACTTTCTAACTCATTCTCACTTTGTACACTTACATATACCGTGCCACCTGTTACTTTTAAGAGATCCTTCCCTAAAATTGTTGCTTCTGTTTTTCCTTCCGCTACTGCTTCTGATGTTACGATTGCTTCTCCACCTTTTGATGCTTCATATACACGAACAATGTCACCTTTTTTCAGTTCTGACACTGTAATTGTATCTTCTGCTTCCACTTTATTATTTGACACTGTGATTTTTTCTACGGCTGGTGCCACCGTTGTTGGCTCTGCTTCGTACTTCACTGCGACTCTCTTACTCTCATCTTTATTCGGTTTCGTTACT
>NZ_JAKUFQ010000240.1:0-1139 GCF_022663475.1 Bacillus cereus group sp. BfR-BA-01382 | reverse complement strand
AATCGTTATAAACAAGATGTAACTTTAATACAATAAGATAATAAATTTGAGAGGGGATGTTGCAATGAATAACTTAATGAATCGAGCAAAATTTGTATTAAATGGAGAAGATGGTGCGTCAAACGTAGAGATTATCGTTTGGATTTCAGTAGTATTAGTATTAGCAACTGCATTATTTATCTTTAAAGATAAAATCGTTGGCTTCTTAGGAAAAGCAGGTGGAACTGTAGATAAACTACAAGTTAAGTAGTTTAATATAAGCCATAAAAATCACAAAGAAGAAACAGAGGTGATAGAATGAACAACTTAATGAATCGAGCAAAATTTGTATTAAATGGGGAAGACGGTGCATCTAACGTAGAGATTATCGTTTGGATTTCGGTAGTATTAGTATTAGCAACTGCATTGTTCTTATTTAAAGACCAAATCGTTGGCTTCTTAGGTAAAGCGGGCGGAACTGTAGATGGCTTAAAAGTAGCTTAATACAACGTAAAAGGAGCGTATAGGTATAACGCTCCTTTTTTTATAGGAAAAACGGAAAGGGGTGCGAATATGAGTAGATTGAAAGAGAAGTTAAAAGAACAAAAAGGATTTGGTTTGTTTGAATATGTAATAGGCTTATTAATTTTTGTTGCTCTTATATGTTTCTTATTTGATGTTGTTACGATTACCTATAAACAGTATGTTGTATCACAACAAACAAATGTCATAGCACGTCAGTTAGGTGTACAAGGAGGAATTACGAATCAAGTACCAAAAGGATTCCCAGGTGGAGATAAAGCGTATGTAGACTCAAGAGAGCTTGTACAACAAGTGAATGACCATCTTGAAGGAGCTGGTATAAAAAGCAATGAATGGGACCTAAATTTAATTCGATACGATAAAAACGGAAGAGTTGTAGAGACAAAAAAATTAACAACTGCCACAAATTTTAAAGTAGATTATCAATCTGCAATGGATATTGAGTTGACTTATAAATATAAATGGAACGTTTGGGGTCAAATCATTCCTGGTACATCAGATGAAAAAGAAGCAATACAAAAAAGATACGTAACATCCGAATTTAAGTATAACTACGATGTTTGGGAAGGTGAAAGAAATGAGACGAATTAAAAAAACATTAAAAAATACAAAAGGTG
>NZ_JAKUFQ010000239.1:0-1191 GCF_022663475.1 Bacillus cereus group sp. BfR-BA-01382 | reverse complement strand
GAAAAATTTCACTTCCTATTACTTATATTGATGGATTAGGTGGAAATGTGAAACGAGGAGATAAAGTAGACCTTGTATTTGTTGGAGAAGGTGAAAAGGCAGGAGAAGGTTCAGGAAAAGGATTTAAATATTCAAAAGCTTTCTTACAAGATATTCTTGTCTATAATGTCACAACAGATGATGGTTTCCGTTACACGGATAGAAGTGAGGGTGTGAAAGGAGACGAAGCAGGAGATATGCAAGATGGTAAAGACATTCAATCTGGTGGAGAAGGTGGTAAATTATCCACTGTAACATTAGCTGTAACGCTTGACCAAGCTGAACAAATTTCTGCTCGATTAAAATCTGGAAACATTCGTATTGTGGGACGATTTGACGATAGTCAAAACTATGACACAGCAGGATTTATTGTGGGTGAATATGACAAAGTATTCTCTGGAGAAGGTTTAGCTGAAAGCAATAAATAGTTAACAAATTTAATAACGGAGAGTCATTGTATTCTCCGTTATGTTTTTAATACAAAGGGGGAAGTAAATTATGAATAAAGTTCTATTAGCTACAGGTCATGAAGCTCTTGATAATGTAATTAAAAAAATAAAAGAGTATGAATTTGTCGGAAGCATTGAATATAAAAGGGACTTAGTAGAAGCGTGTTCTTTCTATAATCCTGATATTGTTCTTATCTCAGATTTTCTAACGGGAAAAGAATCTCTGTTAGAAGAAATGATTATGGTCAAACAAAAACACCCGCAAATTCGAATTGTTTACGTGACAAAAACATTAGACATGAAAAATGTAGAACGAGTAAATCAATTAGGAATGTTAGTACTATCTGGTATTTATGATATCTTAACAGAGAGCAAGTTAAATGCAGTGTTAATTAAACAATTATTAGATAATCCTCGAAATAAAGAGAGTGTAGATTATTTACTTCGTAATATCAGAAGTGCATCAACAGATAATACAGAAGATATAGAAGTAGAAGCGATTGAAGAAACAGAAGAATACGATATTGAAAAATATGGATATAAAAATGTATATCTTGTTTCATCTATCAAACCTGGGACTGGTAAGTCATTTGCTTCTACGAACCTTGCAACGACAATTGCAAAGTACGGAAAGAAAAAAGATGGAAAACCACCAAAAGTTGGATTGATTGAAGCTGATTTACAAAACTTATCTGTAGGTACA
>NZ_JAKUFQ010000238.1:0-1221 GCF_022663475.1 Bacillus cereus group sp. BfR-BA-01382 | reverse complement strand
GGTAGATCGCTCGGTATAAGTGACACAATCATTTTGAATTGGGTAAACCAATATAAACAGAATGGTCTGGAAGCTTTTCTAAAACGATGTACAAATTACACACAACAATTTAAACTAGACGTACTAAACTTTATGATTGAAAACGGTATGTCCTTATTTGAGACGGCAGCTATCTTTAATATTCCTGCCCCTTCAACGATTTCTGTTTGGAAAAAACAGCTCGAAACACAAGGAATTGATGCCCTTCAATCTAAGAAAAAGGGGCGTCCATCCATGAAAAAAGATTCAAATAAACAATTAAAACAACCTTTAGCTGAAGGGTCAGTCGAAGCACTTGAAGCACGCATTAAACAGCTTGAGATGGAAAATGAGTACTTAAAAAAGTTAAATGCCTTAGTTCAAAACAAGGAAAAATCACAAAACAAGACAAAGCGCAAGTAGTCTATGAATTAAGGCATAAATATTCGGTGAAGGCACTCGTGGAGCTAGCTACTATTCCTCGAAGCACGTATTATGATTTAGTAAAGAAAATGAATCGTCCAGATGTAGATGCCGATTTGAAAGCTGAGATTAAAGCGATTTATGAGGAAAATGAAGGTCGTTATGGTTACCGTCGCATTCGTGATGAATTAACGAATCGTGGCCAGAAAGTGAACCACAAGAAGGTTCAGCGCATTATGAAAGAGCTTGGGTTAAAGTGTGTTGTGCGTATGAAGAAATATAAATCCTATAAAGGAAAAGTCGGTAGAATTGCACCTAATATTTTAGAGCGTAATTTTCATACAGATGCACCGAATCAAAAGTGGGTAACAGACATCACAGAGTTTAAATTGTTTGGAGAAAAACTGTATGTATCACCTGTATTAGATTTGTATAATGGTGAAATTATTACCTATACAATTGGTTCTAGACCGACGTATTCGCTTGTTTCAGACATGTTAGAGAAAGCATTGGAACGTTTACCTGAAACGCACCAGCTACTGATGCATTCGGATCAAGGATGGCATTATCAAATGAGACAGTACGTCCGTACTCTTGAATCAAGAGCTATCGTCCAGAGTATGTCTCGAAAAGGCAACTGTTACGACAACGCAGTAATAGAAAATTTCTTTGGGATTATGAAGTCGGAGTTCCTCTACATAAAAGAATTTGAAAATGTAGAGCACTTTAAAATAGAATTAGAAAAATATATAGATTATTATAATACGAAACGGATTAAGG
>NZ_JAKUFQ010000237.1:0-1337 GCF_022663475.1 Bacillus cereus group sp. BfR-BA-01382 | reverse complement strand
AAGCAAGAAGTAAAATCAATTGCTCCACAAAAAAATGTAGTTGCACCTCAGCCGAAGGTAGCACAAGCACCACAACAACACACTGTTAAAGATGTGAAGTTCGTAGACCACTTCTATCGTGTGCAAGGTCAAGACCCGAAACGTCAACCTATTGAGAAATTTGTTGTAAGTGGTTTAGGGAATGGTGTAACAGCGAAAGTGTTATATTCATTTGAAGCTAATGACACTGAATATGTAAAAATTGAAGTAAAAGATGGATTCGGAAATACTATCACACATGATATTCCTGTTTCTGTAAATACAATGCCTGTCATTACGTTAGACAAACATAGAGTGCTTGTAGAACAAGGTCAAGGTGTTAATGTCTTAAATGCGTTAGGTGCAAAAGGTTATGATGAAGAAACTGGTGTTCTTAATATTAAAGTTACTGGTAATACAGATACATCGGTATTAGGTGAACGTTCACTTAATTTAAAAGTTACTGACAATACTAATCTATCGGTTTCTGAAAATGTTATTATGAACGTTGTTCGATTTAAAGGTGTTCTACAAATTGAACAAAACGAAAATATTAATTACATTGATGCTACTCGATTTGTTGAAGGTCTATCTAACACAGCTCGTGCAATTATCACAAATGTTGATGAAGTGAGTGGTATGGTAACTGTAAAAGTAACAGACGGTGAAAATTCAATCTCAAAAGCAGTAAAAGTAACAAAAGCTCATGTAAATGAAGAACCAAGTATTAGCGTTGAAAATGACTATGTATTTGCAAAACAAGGTGAGGTTAAAGATATTATTGCATCAGCGAAAGTAACGGCAAGTGATCGAGAAGATGGAGATTTAAGCAAATCAATTAAAGTAAGTGGATTTGACCCTCAGGCTTCAGGTGTACAAACAGTAACACTTACTGTAACTGATAGCGAAGGTGCGACTGCGGAACGAAAAGTGTATGTTCGCATGATTAATTTCGTAGACTCAATTAAAATTGAAAAAGGATTTAGAGTGGAGAACATCGCTAATGAAAAATTAGTTACAGGTCTAAAAGGTTCCGACGGTGTTTCTATTAAGGATAATGGAAATGGAACAATTACAGTTTCTGTAAGAGATAATGCTTTAAACACTACAATTCAATCTGTTGTAAAAGTTGAAGTAGAAGGTAATAAAGAAGAAGACAAAGGAACAAACGAAGATAAAGGTACAAATGAAGACAAAGGAACAAACGAAGATAAAGGAACAAATGAAGACAAAGGAACAAACGAAGATAAAGGTACAAATGAAGACAAAGGAACAAACGAAGATAAAGGTACAAATGAAGACAAAGGAACAAACGAAGA
>NZ_JAKUFQ010000236.1:0-1344 GCF_022663475.1 Bacillus cereus group sp. BfR-BA-01382 | reverse complement strand
TGGGCCTGTTGGACCTGTTGCACCTGGAGTAGCATTGATTAATTGAATTAATAAATTAAAAAGAACTTGTAAAGTTGCAGGATCGACATTTGAGTCGCAGGATACAGGGATAAGATCTAAAGCGAAGAAGAATTGTGCAAGTGCGCTATAAAATTGTTGCAATAATGTTGACAATTGACCTAAATTAGGAGCTGGAGATTGTAATAAAACTAAAATACTTTGAGTTAATTGTTTCAAAAAATTAACTTCTGGGGAAGGTAATAAGGAATTTAAGAAAATTAAAAATTGATTAAACAAATTGAATAACGCTACTCTGTTTGCATCACTTGGATTTGCAAAAAATGCTGAAATAGCTGATACTAATGAGTTTAGTAAAGTAATTAATTGACTTAATTGTTCCCTAGTAATAGGAACTGACTGTGGATTTTTACAACAATCTGGAGTGAAAACAATCGGATTATTGCAGTTGTTATGACCAAAACAATTATTACTTGTCATTTATGTCCTCCTTACTTGTTTTATATTTGAGTTTTTCCTATTATAAGGATCATAAAGTTGTAAAAGAGTATGTGTTATACATTGACTTAAAATAGGAAACATGAAATATAATTAAACTTGCAAACGCTATTTAATTATGTTCATGACTCACATATTAATTATATGTTTTTAATAATTGACTGCTTAGATTAAATACCTAAACTTAAGAGTTTATTTTATTTTTCCACGTTTATCTCTTAGGTTCAAATACACATATTAATTTGAATATACTCAACAATTAACGGTGCCATTTTTTACATATAAATTCACATTATTTCTTTACTAAAATTGTGGTCTCTTTTTAAACATGAAGCCGTTTGTATCATAGAGAACTCTCATATAATATATTGAAAAATTCATTCTATATTTTATTCCAATACACAATGAAAAGGATTGAAAGTAAATTTCCTATCATTCAACCATTTATAACATCTAGAAATTGAATGTACCTTCACTTAATTTTAACTATTTAAATATGAAACAAAAAGGACAGATTCCTTTTCATTAAGGATCTGTCCTTTTAATTAATAATGATAAATTGTAATATAATTGAAGATCCTTGCGATGGTGGTTGCGTATCCAATAAAGTTAATTTACCAGTACTCACTTCATATAATGGTTGTGGCTGCAGTATTCCGTTAACAAACAAATTAATATAAGAAACTTCACTAGGAGACAAAATATTTGTTGTACCATATTGAGGTATCCCGTCAGTATCTGTATATATAAGTTTCTCTCCATCTGCAAAAGTGTAATATAACAAATTGGTTGTTGTTATAGGGCCAATACCCCCAGTAGGACCTGTTG
>NZ_JAKUFQ010000235.1:0-1382 GCF_022663475.1 Bacillus cereus group sp. BfR-BA-01382 | reverse complement strand
CAATCCATATCCATTTTCGAATCAAAGTTGTTTCCTCCTAGTAATCCAAGTAAAAAGAATACTGTAAGCGAAAAATAAGATTGGTAATAGAATAAAGAAAACGACATTTAAGATATCCATAAGAGAATATATAAACAAATATTGATCCACATCGGGATTTAGGAAAATAAATAGGCCAACTATAAATAACATAAAAGCAAGCAGCGCCCAATTGCGGGCGTTTTTTTGAAGTGAAATGGCCACAGATTCAAAACTGAAAAATAAATACGGATATATCGTAGTGGAAAATACAATTAAATAGTAAGCGATATATATAATTTCTAATCGTTCCATGAAAGAAAAACGAACCCCTTTTAACAGATGAAATACTGGCCAGATTACGTCTTTTATCCCCTCTGGACTAAAGTATATATAAGAAAGAATAGTAACATATAGATAGAAAAACATGGTTCCAGTATTCGCTATTAGTAGTCCTTTTATGGCTTTTTGCTTTTTTTGTAAGAATGGATATATATAATATGCAATTTCTAGGCCAGCATAAGGAGTAATGGTTTCTTTTGTTGCCTTTACAATAGGGTATAATCCTTCTTTAAATATAGGTAGTAGGTGTAAAGGATTGTAGTTAGTCTTTAGTGAAAAAAGAAGAAATAGTGGCATCCAAGTAGTGAAGAAGAAAACAAGCATAGAATAACTAGTAAGAGCCCTTAACCCACTCAGGGTTAAAATAATAAAAGGTAATAGTAATAATATGGTGATTTGATAAGCAGGAGTGGAAGGGAATATCCACACTTTTACAATATCGGTTGCCTTTAATAAAGTATTAAATCCAGCAAAAAATAGATAAAAGGCATATGCAAGAAAAAGAATTGTCCCTATCCATTTACCAAAGTATGTTTTTAAGATTTGTGAGAAATTTTTGTTAGGATTTTTTTGTAACATTAATATAATAAATACCCCGATTATAGAAGTAACTATCCATCCGAGAATGATCGAAATCCAGCCATCTGTGCCAGCATTAGTAGCAAGGGGGCTTGGCATAATTAACATACCAGATGCAAGTTGAAGCGAATGAATGAAAATAATAAATTCGAATAAAGTTACTTTTTGGAACTTAAGATTTCCCATGTTAACCACCTTCTTTTTTCTTTCTTTGTTTCGGCTGTCCTGTACTCGAGCGGGTGGTAATCATCGAAATAGGAAATCTTACAAAAGAATCTTTTAACTCTTGGAGACGAAATGGTGCGATTGGCATTCCATATGGTGAACCATAGGAAGTTAGTGAAACAAAATGAGCAAATAAAAGCATTAATCCACTAACAATACCTACAATCCCATAAAAGTAAGCCAATAACATCATTGGAAAACGGATAAGGCGTATAGAA
>NZ_JAKUFQ010000234.1:0-1430 GCF_022663475.1 Bacillus cereus group sp. BfR-BA-01382 | reverse complement strand
ATTTCAAACAATTGCAGATTATTTGAATAGATGATGAAGGAGCCTGCAAAAGAGGCTTCTTATTTTTTTAAATAAACGTTTGTTTAAGCTGTATGTTCGGTAGGAAGAAACCGATGTAACTTAAGGGTTAAGAAAGAAAAATGGAGAATTAATCAAACGCTTGTTTAAGATATATGTTTGGTGCAGAATCTAAAAAAATTATATATTTATTTTTTTCTTAACAAATGGCGGAAAAATAAGAAAAATTCGCAGGATTATTAAAAATTATCACGAAATAAGTAAAAGTTTAGCGAATAATGGTTTGAAATAATAAAACGTTTTCTATATGATAAAGGTAAAGGTTAGTAAAAAAGTAGGTGAATTTATGACAGTAACATTTTATTCATATCCAAAGTGTGGCACATGTCAAAAGGCAAAGAAATGGTTTGAGGCAAACGATGTAGCATATGAGATGATTCATATTGTTGAAAATCCACCATCAAAAGAAGATTTACGTAATTTACATGAAAAAAGTGAATTACCATTAAAAAAATTCTTTAATACAAGTGGAATGCGTTACCGTGAACTTGGTCTGAAAGATAAGTTGAAAGATGCAAGCGAAGACGAAATGTATGAGCTTTTAGCATCTGATGGCATGTTGATTAAACGTCCAATTGTAACAGATGGAACGAATGTAACACTTGGTTTTAACGAAGAGCAGTTTGAAAGTGTGTGGAAAAAGTACCAATAAGGTATTTTTACATAATTAATACATTCACTGGAGGTACAGTCATGAGCATTCCAAATAATTTACGTTACTCTGAAGAACACGAATGGGTAAAAACTGAAGGTAATGAAGTTGTTATCGGTATCACTCACTTTGCACAAGGTGAGCTAGGCGATATCGTATTCGTTGAACTTCCTGAAGTAGGTGCAACAATCGAAGCTGACGAGCCATTCGGAAGCGTAGAATCTGTTAAAACAGTTTCTGAGTTATACGCACCTGTAAGCGGTAAAGTTGTAGCAGTAAACGAAGAATTAAGTGACCAACCAGAACTTGTTAACGAATCTCCATACGAGGGTGCATGGATGGTTAAAGTTGAACTTTCTGATGCAAGCCAAGTTGAGAAGTTATTAACTGCAGAAAAATATGCAGAAATGACAAACCAAGACTAATTATAGTCGACTAAAGGACAGCCTTTGTGCTGTCCTTTTTTATTTTGTGTAAAATAATGAATGTAGAATCATATACTAATTATCGTGTAGGAGAACGTTTTTTGAAAAAACTTTTTCGTTTAATCTTTATGCAGGTCTAGCCGTTTTTGTTTTTCGTTGTCTAGCTCCAGCGACTAGATTGTTCGGTGGCTTCGCTTCTTCCTACAAGGCAAAAAGCGCCTCTACGTCAGAAGCTCCATCCCCCTCACAATCTAAACGAGCCGCTTCCGCTTTTC
>NZ_JAKUFQ010000233.1:0-1434 GCF_022663475.1 Bacillus cereus group sp. BfR-BA-01382 | reverse complement strand
AGAAAAACCTCTTCCAGAAAGAAATCCAGAATTCGATAAAAAAGTGGATGAGAAACTTCAGAATATCAATGAAAACCTAAAGGAAATGAAAAAAGAAAAGCCCGAAAAAATTGGATTTTTCGCAAGGTTAATGGGTGCAAAAGAAAATACAGAAAAAAATACTGAGCACGAAGTTCAAACAATACAGGAACCAATCATTGAACAAAACCCGCCTGAACCCGAAGTTGAAGTTAAACCTGAAATTCTTCCAGAGCCTAAAATCGAAGTCCCAATTCCAGAACCTAAAATTGTCACAGAAACGATAATTAAGGAAACAATTATGCCAGTTCATATGAAACAAAAAATCCTAACATTCTTAGGAAGTGAACAAGGTGTAGGGAATTCTCAAATCGCCTTTAATACGGCATTACATTTGGCGAAAAGTGGCTTTAGAACAATGTATATTGATTTTAAAGAAACAGGCTCAACAGTGGAGTACTTATATCAATTAGGTACATTCGAAAAAGGTTTAGATATCGCTTTACGTGGCATGGAGAATCAAAACTATACACAAGTTGAAGATTCTATTATTTCAATGAGTAGCATTATCAGTAATACACCGAAAAATTCTATGATGCTGAAAAACTACAAACAGTTTCCAGACTTGTTAGACTTACTCTTTTACTCAGAAGATTATGTTACAAAAAAAGATAAAGAAAAGGAACAAATCAATAGTGCTTGCTTAAAAGATTTATTCATGTATTTCATTATTCAGAAAAACTATGATTTTATCATTTTAGATGTTCCTTCTGATTTAAAGAATGAATTCACGAAAATAGCCATGGCCTATAGTACAAAAATATTCTTAACACTAACACAAGATGTATCACACATTGGAGGATGGTTAAGAAAATTGCCCGAACTTACTAAACGAATAAATTTAGATAAAAAAATATATTATATTATCAACAAATACGAAAAAGCAGAATTAAACCAAAGGGATATTTCAGAGTGGATGAAAGTAGACATCCCTATTACCATTCCTTCTCTGAATAAAGATTTTATTAATGCAAATTATATTGGTCTTCCTGTTTTGTTGTATTCAAAGAACAAAGAGCTTAAAAAAGCTTTTGCTTCTATTGAGAAGATAATATTCGAATAAAGTTAAAAGGGGGAAGGATATATGAAAACTAAACAAGTAGCAATTACGATTGCTCAAATGGGAGCGGTTATTCTATTTGCAGGAGGGTTTTATTACTTCACACAAAAACAAATGGAGCCAACAACAGTATGGCAATTTAATCGAGATATCCCTGCTAATACGCAGATTACAGAGGGTGATTTAGTAAAAACAACTATTCCTGCTCAAGCAGTAACAAAAGGATTTGCTCTTTCACCAAAAGATATCGTTGGTAAATACAATAATTCAAAATTAGTTACGGGTGAATATGCATT
>NZ_JAKUFQ010000232.1:0-1545 GCF_022663475.1 Bacillus cereus group sp. BfR-BA-01382 | reverse complement strand
AATTCAAGGGGAAACAGGAGCAGCTGGAGCACAAGGTCCTCAAGGAGTTCAAGGGATACAAGGGACTACGGGATTGACAGGTGCACAAGGTGCACAAGGTCTTCAAGGAGTGCAAGGAATAATCGGTCCGACTGGAGCTATTGGTTTGCAAGGTCCTCAAGGATTACAAGGAATAACGGGTCCAACAGGAGTTCAAGGAGTGCAAGGAATACAAGGAGTGCAAGGAATAATCGGTCCAACAGGAGCACAAGGAATTAGAGGTCCCCAAGGAAATACAGGGGAGGTCGGTATAACTGGCCCTCAAGGAGTCCAAGGGGCACAAGGTAGTCAGGGACCCCAAGGCCCACAAGGGAATATTGGAATTACTGGTGCAACGGGTGAAACTGGAGCTACTGGAGCAACCGGGTCAACTGGACCACAAGGTGTGCAAGGTGTTCAAGGGATTACGGGAATACAAGGAATAACAGGAATGACAGGCGATATAGGTGCAACGGGTCCGCAAGGAATACAAGGTATACAAGGAATTCAAGGTTTGCAAGGCCCAATTGGAGCAAGTGGGGTGACAGGTGCTAGTGGTAGTATAGGCCCAGTTGGAGCGCAAGGTAGTCAGGGGCAAAACGGAGCGGTTGGACCAACAGGCGCAACTGGTAATGTAGGATCAATAGGTTTCTCGGGGATAGCAGGAGCGACTGGAGCGACTGGTTTACCTAGTGGGGGCGGTTATTTCTTTTCCACTGCAACGAGTACAATTGCAGCGAATGCGCTAATACCAATTAATTCTGGTTCTACAATTTTTGGAGCAGGAGTTAGTTTAACAAATGCGACAACTATAACGTTAAGTACGCCAGGGATATATTTAATAAGTTATTATTTTCAAGGGGATGCAATTTTGGGGAATGAAACGATTTCGGTAAGGCTTGTTTTAAACGGAACGCAAGTCGCAGGGAGTTTTATTCTTTATGTTACAAAAGGTAATTTTATATTAGAACCAGCGATTTCAAATACGATGGTAATTGAAGTTACTTCTCCAAATTCCACTTTGTCATTACAAAATGGTCCATTAGCTATTGGGCATGTAACGACATTAGCGGGAGTAATAACAGCTAGCTTAAACATATTACAAATAGTTTGATGCGTTACAAACGGGAGGAGATGCTTGTGAAGAATCAAGATAAGTGTAGTAAGTTTCAAGCACCTATTCCTTTTCCGCCGCCAGGTATTACGGGGCCCACTGGACCAACCGGTCCAACAGGTGCTTTAGGTGGACCAACTGGACCGCAGGGAATACAAGGCGTACAAGGTCCAATCGGTCCAACAGGTCCGACAGGAATACAAGGGGTGCAAGGGGTACAGGGAGAAAATGGTCCAACAGGTCCAACAGGTTTAACTGGACCACAAGGCTCTCAAGGTAGTCAAGGACCTATGGGAGAACAAGGCCCACAGGGAATACAAGGTGTTCAAGGAATTCAAGGCGAAAGAGGTCCGACAGGTCCAACTGGTATTCAGGGGATACAAGGAATTCCTGGTCCAATCGGTCCAACAGGT
>NZ_JAKUFQ010000231.1:0-1548 GCF_022663475.1 Bacillus cereus group sp. BfR-BA-01382 | reverse complement strand
TACGAACAACGAATGAACAATTAGAGTCTAGAACTGAAGAAGCTGAGCAGAAAACAGCTGACTTACAAATTACTAAATCAGAATTAGAAGAAAAAGCAAGTGAGTTGTTACGCAGCTCAAAATACAAATCTGAGTTCCTAGCAAATATGTCACATGAATTACGCACACCGTTAAATAGTATTTTACTATTATCTGAAATGTTAAGAGAAAATCATGATAATCATTTATCGGATGATGAAATTGAACTAGCAACTGTCATTCATTCATCAGGGAAAGACTTACTTACTTTAATTAATGACATACTAGATTTATCTAAAGTAGAAGCAGGCAAACTAGACATCATTTTTGAAGCAACGAACATAAGTGACATGGCAGCCAATATGCATCAAAACTTTTTACATATAGCTGCACAAAAAAATGTCGAATTTACTATTGAAGACAGTGATACGATTCCAGATTTGTTTTATACAGATGCAAAACGGATTGAACAAATTATTAAAAACTTACTATCCAATGCATTTAAATTCACAGAAAAAGGATCCGTCTCTTTACATTTCAATCCGATAGAAACAACCAATTTGAGTCATGATATGCAATCTATAAGTAAAGAGTGGATTACAATTTCAGTAAAAGATACTGGTATTGGTATCGCTAAAGAACAGCATCAACTTATTTTCGAAGCCTTTCAACAGGCAGATGGAGCAACAATTCGGAAATATGGTGGTACAGGCTTAGGGTTATCTATTTGTAAAGAGTTTGCTAGATTATTAGGTGGTTGGATTACGTTAGAGAGTAATTTAGGAGAAGGTAGTACTTTCACGGTATATATTCCTAACCTTCCAAATGGATTACATGATATACAGTTATCCAATTTAGAAGTCGCAGCAACGGTAGATGACGTTATTCCTGCTGAAGTTGTTGAAGAAACTATCGTTACTACCGAAACAAATAACGTCTTCCAAGAGAAAACCATTTTAATTGTCGATGATGATCATCGAAATATATTTGCGTTACAAAATGCATTAAAAAAACAAAACGCCAACATTATTACTGCCCAAAACGGCATAGAGTGTTTAGAAATACTAAAAAGCAATACAAATATTGACCTTATTTTAATGGATATTATGATGCCTAATATGGACGGTTATGAAACGATGGAAAATATCCGAATGAACTTAGGGTTACATGAAATACCTATTATCGCATTAACTGCTAAAGCAATGCCAAATGATAAGGAAAAATGTTTATCTGCTGGCGCTTCAGATTATATAAGTAAACCATTAAACCTACATCAACTCTATTCGGTAATGAGTGTATGGTTAATAAAATAAGTGAGGTTTAGTTGGAGTGGAAAATAAGTATTATAATTTTGATCCATCAGTAGATACGGATAAGCGTACGAACTTAGAAATTGAATTACTATTAGAAGCGGTATTTAAACTATCAGGATTTGATTTTCGCCAATATGCTCGCACATCTATTTATAGAAGGATTTGCAATAGAATGCAGCTCTCTAATATCCCTACCATTTCAAAATTAATTGAAAAA
>NZ_JAKUFQ010000230.1:0-1573 GCF_022663475.1 Bacillus cereus group sp. BfR-BA-01382 | reverse complement strand
GAGTTTGGCACTGATGAAGTGATTTTGAAAAAGGATGGGTGTATTGATTACAGCATTGGTTTTAATGGTGTTAAACCCCGTGAGGATAAAACAGGAGAAGGTACAATGTCTATTCATATTTGCGATATTGATGAAATGATTAACAAACTCCAAGCGTTAAAAGAGTATGGAAGAAAACACTTCAATAATGAGTATTGGCAGTAATTCAATAAAATTAAGCAAAAAAGAGTTCTATCCAAATAAGGAGGGAATGTATATGAAAACAAAATATGACTTGACCTTGATGGAAGCGCTTGAAATGTGTCTTAATGGAGAGGGTTTTATGCGTGGTGATGGATTCAAGAGTGGAGTATATGTGAAGTTACATAATGGTATGCTCGTTACAGTAGATGCTAATAAAATGAACAGCTATATAGATACTTTATTGTATCAACAACGCTACAAAGCCAGAGGTTTAAAATCTTTCCTGTAGCAAATGCAAAAGCATTAGAAATGTAGAATATAAAGTGTATTTAGTAAGGAAGTAGGTGTGTGCTATGAAGGCATTTCATGTTCAAGGTAGCGATGGTGAAAATCAAGAAATAGTGTTTGCAGAGAGTATTGGTAAAGCGAAAGTAAAGAGTGAAGCGTATAGATGGTGTGATTATACAGAACTCAGAGCGAGTAGGATAATAGAGTTTGATAAATATGCTGATTTAGGATATGTGCCAAAAAACGAATTGTTAAAAAGCGGTTGGTGGTTTAAATGTCAAAAATGTTCAAATACATGCACTGAGGAAAATGCAGTTGTAGTAGAAGAAAAGGTTTATTGTAGAAAATGTAACAAAGTACAAGAATCAGTTTCGTAGAGTCTAAAATATGTTAACGAGAGAGGGATATCATGAGTATCACAATTCATAATTCTATTGCAAGGTCATCAAGATTAAAATGTGGAGCCTGTAAAACCCGTATTCAAAAGGGAGAGCATGTTCTTTTTTACTTAGAGAATGGTAAGTTTCATAATGTACTTTGTACAAAATGTGACCAGGGGAAATCATAATTATCAGCTTTAGAGGAAAATGAAATTCTCGTAAGTAGTCTTGGACTTGGGCAATATTAAATACATATTTTAAAAGTAGAATTGGGAGTGAATAAATATGATTTTGTTTAGGGGAAAACCGATTGAAGATTATGGTGATATAAAATGGTTTTATGGTAATGCCGTAATGAATTATGAAGATAACTTAGCTTATATTGAATCACCAGGACAAGGTTTTGTTCCAGTAGAATGGAAATCAGTTGGTCAATATATTGGGCTGAAAGATTCAAGTGATAAAAAACAAATGGTGTTTGCAGGGGACATTATTGTTGGGAAGCGTCCATCACATTGGCATGGTGGATATGACAATGTAAAAGGAGTAGTCTGTTTTTCGGACACTAACTTTGGATTTGAGGTAAATGGAGAGGGTGGGGGAAACCTTCATTCTATTGAATCAATTGAAGTGATTGGGAATATATATGATAACAAAGACTTATTAGATAATGAATATAACAAATAAAAATAAAAGAAATGGAGAGGGTTTATATGAGTAAG
>NZ_JAKUFQ010000229.1:0-1614 GCF_022663475.1 Bacillus cereus group sp. BfR-BA-01382 | reverse complement strand
CCTGAAGAACATAAGGACGATAATCAAGACGAAAATGAGGAAGTAGAAATAACAGATGCAGATGTGAGTCTATTATTTGGAAATTAATTTCAAAAAAAAGAAGCTACTTATTAAAGTAGCTTCTTTTTTTGTGCATTTTATTATAAATCTTTCATTTTCGAATAAAATAAGTAGATTATAAAAAAACAGGTAATTTAACAATTTTATTTCTAAGGAGAGATTATGATGAATCAAACAGTTTCAGGAGATACTCAACAGGTCGGAGAAAATACACAGCAAACAAATCAGGTTTACAGTACAGTTTACTACCAAGGAGAAGATGTAGAAAATGCCCTGCTAAATGCAACGGAAACAGATTTACAAATTTTCAAAGGGTTAAAAGAGTTCACACCTAAAGGTATGGTGTATACAGTGAAAGAACGCTATACACAAAAGAAACCTAAACACGGGGAGATTTGGACTGTCGATTTAGGAGTTAACGTTGGTTCTGAAATGAACAAGATTAGACCATGCGTTATCGTTTCACCTGATAGTTATAACGAATCTCAAAAAATAGTAGTTGTTGTACCTATCACTCATGCTGATAAAAGTTTAGATTGTCACATGAAAGTAAACTCTGAGTTACTTATAGATAAAGATTGTTCTATTAATGGGATTATAAAAACAGAACAAATTCGAACTGTTTCTCACGGACGTTTACATAAGTACAAAGGAACATTATCAAAGCCAGGATTAAGTGAATTAAAACTTAAAATGAAAAATTTTTATTGTTAATCAATTCACTCGTATAAAATGATTTTTAAATTAAGTGGAGGTAACGGAAATGACTTATTCAGAATGGTTAAATAATAACAATATGGTATCTGATATGGTATTAAAGGAAAGATTGTTGCAAGACTGCTTTTCTCTTTCTTCTGTCAAAAGAAGAATACAAGAAAATCACGATATGTATGAAGAATATTGTCAGAAAAACAATTTAACACCAATTTATAACTGAATAATTCTTTTATGAAGGGATTGGATAAAATGGCTAATACATGTAATTGTGGCAAAATATATAATTGTTGCGATTGTGGTGGCAATGATTGTGGTTGTGCTTATTGTTGGTCTTGCAACGCTTGTGAAGATTGTTTGAATGAAGATTAATAAATAGTATATTTTGTTTAATAAAAAGATGTTTACTTATTCTTGGAGGTAATGAAAAATGAATAATAAAAAGTTGATGGCCAAGTTAAATGACTTATACACTCAATTCTTAGCAACCAGAGAGCAGAGCCGAAGAGTAATAATGCAAAGCGGAATTATTAGAAGGGCTTTTGGTGTGAAAGAATATGAGATTGGAAAACCCGTTAAAGATTATGAGCGAGAGCTTGTCTTATCTGATGATGATATTAGACATGAATTTAACGAACGTATATCTTTTTGGAATTGGGCTAAAAAAGAAAATGATATGGACAGAGCAAAGGAATTCGAAAATATAGTTCATTACTTCATTGATGCTGTAAGATTTTTCAATGAAAGTTTAGCAGATGAATTCCAGAAATCTGTTACTTGTGAATAAAAGGTTCCCTTTTTTACTAATTGGAGGTTTTAAAAATGGATTTTAATTATATT
>NZ_JAKUFQ010000228.1:0-1660 GCF_022663475.1 Bacillus cereus group sp. BfR-BA-01382 | reverse complement strand
CTTTTTCTTCTTCTTTAGCTTTTTCTTCTTCTTTAACTTTTGCCTCTTCTTTAGGCTTTACCATTTCTTGCGCTTTCGGTTCTTCTTTAACTTTTACTTCTTCTTTGACTTTTGCCTCTTCTTTAGGCTTTACTATTTCTTGCGCTTTCGGTTCTTCTTTAACTTTTACTTCTTCTTTAGGCTTTACTATTTCTTGTGCTTTCGTTGTTTCTTTCGCTTTTGCTACTTTCTGCGTCTTTACTTCTTTCTTTTCTTTAACTGATTTTTGTACTTTCGCTACTTGCTTCATTTTCTCTTCAGTTTTCTTTTCAGTTGGTGCTGTACTTGATAGGAAAGAAACGTTTGCATAAGCTGTTTTTCCTTTATACTCAAATTGCAGCCATCCGTCTTTTACTTGATGCGTTGATTCAATTACATCATCTTTTTTCAGTCTGCCAAGAATTTCTGATTCTGTGTTTGCTTCGGTACGTACATTTAACAAATTCGCCGTTACATGATACACATCTTTTGTAAACTCCGAACTTACAAACACTTCTTTACCGTTCAATTCAATTTTTGACCAACCATCTTCAGTATTGATGACTTTTAACTCTTGCCCATTCTTTACTTTTTCGACCACTTTTGATTCTGTAGTCGGTTTTTCACGTACGTTAAGTACATCTGCTGTTACGATTGTTTCTGCGGTAGCAGTTGTGGTAAATGCCCCCAATCCAAAAATAGTTGCTGTTGCTGCGCCAATTACTTTTTTCATATTAGCCTCCATTATATTTTTTGAATTTTATCAAATGCCTCTGTAAAATTGTATAATTTTACATAATATCAAAACATTTGCAACAGTATATTAATATTGTTTAATATACTGTTATTAAAACTCCTTACTCCAATACTATCAAATTCTTATTTCTAATTCTATATATTATAAATATCCTTATCTTTTATAAAAGCTTCATGCCCTTCTTCACACTAAATAGTTGTTGCAATTCCCGCCAAAAATAAACTTACGATTGCTAAAATTTTAGTAGCGACTATAGCACCGCTTAAATGAAACTTATAATCTTTATATCCCTTCATTCCTTCTGTACTAGGAATCACAACAAACCTTGGAGTAATCCAGCAAAAAATTAGCCAATCAATTATAAGTAAATCTACTAAATTGAAAATCATTAAAATACCAAAAGTGTGTAAATAAGCATCCATATACATTAATTTTTCATGCTTATGTAATATATATGTAGAAACGAAAGGACAACCGAAAAGAATAGCATTATATACAATATTAAAGTAAATGGTTTGCTTTTTTTCATGAATCGATTTTGGAAAAACTACTTTTTGAATATCTTTCGGATAATCAGTTAATGATAGTCGAGGATTATAATATAAGGACCCTAAAATCATTACGGATAGTACAGTAGACATGATGACACCAACGTACATCATTTGCTCAAATTGATTCATATGCTTCATTCACCCTTTTCTGTAATTACTATGTTGATCATTTACTTAATTACATATTGTATGTACGTACATAATCAAAAATTAACAACTAGCTTTAACAACTAGCTTTAACACCAAAGCAAAATTGTTGCAATGCAAATGCAAACTTAATACAGTGGAAGCCTAATTGCTACAGATAGGATGGATGAAACCTATGAAAATTGAA
>NZ_JAKUFQ010000227.1:0-1764 GCF_022663475.1 Bacillus cereus group sp. BfR-BA-01382 | reverse complement strand
GGCTTTTCTGTTCCTTCACCTGGTTTTTCTGTTCCTTCACCTGGTTTTTCCGGACCTTTTTCTGTATCTTTTTTATTTGTAATTTGAAGCTTTACAACTTCAATTTTTTCATTAGAAATCGTAAATTTCATTTCCTTATTGGATAAAGTGTATCCTTCTGGCGCTTGGATTTCTTTTAAAGTGTAATCTCCTGGTTCTAACTTCTTAGAAGTCGCTTTACCGCTCTTGTTTGTTGTTAATGTGTCGATTTTTGTTCCGTCTTTCCAAATTTCAAACACTGCGCCTGCTAAAGTTTTATTTGTATTATTGGCATCTACCTTTGTAATTTCTAATTGACCTGTAATTTCTTCTTTCACTTTTTCATTCATAACTTCTTGTTTTACTACTTCGTTCGCTATAACATTTACTTCTACTGTTACTTCTAACGCCTTATAACCTTCTGGCGCTTTTGTTTCCTCTAACGTGTACTTTCCTGGCACTAAGTTTTCGAATTTCACAACACCTTCTTTATTCGTTGTTTTCGCTTCTTCAACTACTTGACCAGCTTCGTTCTTTAATTTAAATTCTGCACCCGCTAGAACTTTTCCACTCTCTGCATCCTTTTTGATTACTTGTAAGCTTCCTAGTTCTTTTGCGTTTTCTACTTGTACTTCTACTACTTTGTTTGCTTCCACAACGACTTCAATTTCTTCTTTTAACAACTTATATCCTAGTGGTGCTTTCGTTTCTTTTAATGTGTACTTTCCTGGTTCTAATTTCTGTGAAACTACTTTACCAGTTTTATCTGTTCGTAACGTATCTACTTTTTTACCATCTTTATACACTTCGAATTCTGCGTCTGATAATACTTTCGTTTTATCTTCCGCATCTACTTTTACAATTTCGAATTGACCAAGACTCTTACTGTTCGTTACTTTTACATCAACAACTTTTTCACCGTCAACTGTTACATGAATTATTTGTTTTGTTAACTCATAACCTTCTGGTGCTTTTGTTTCTTCTAACGTATATTCACCTGGCACAAGTCCGTCTACTTTAACCGTTCCAGACTTATCTGTTGTAATTCCTTCTTTTACAACATTTCCTTTCGCATCGTTCAATGTAAATTCTGCGCCTGCTAAGCGTTTCGTTTGATCTTTATCATCCATTTTAATAATTTGTAGAGAACCTAAGATTTTTTCGTTTTCTGCCTCTACTTTTACTACTTCTTTCTCGTTTTGAATTGTTACTTTCCATTCTTTATTTGAAAGCTTGTAGCCCGCTGGTGCTTTCTTTTCTTTCACTGTGTATTCACCTAGCGGTAATTTCGGTGACATCACTTTTCCACTCTCATCTGTTTTCAGTTCCGCTACCTTTTTACCATCTTTATACACTTCGAATTCTGCACCTGATAACAATTTCGTTTTATCATTCGCATCTACTTTCATGATTTCGAATTGACCCATTACTTTTTCATTCATGACTTCTTGTTTTACTACTTCGTTCGCTACAACGTTCACTTCTACTGTCACTTCTAGCGCTTTATAACCTTCCGGCGTTTTCGTTTCCTCTAACGTGTACTTTCCTGGCACTAAGTTTTCGAATTTCACAACACCGTCTTTATTCGTTGTTTTCGCTTCTCCAACTACTTGACCAGCTTCGTTCTTTAATTTAAATTCTGCACCTGCTAGAACTTTTCCACTCTCTGCATCCTTTTTGATTACTTGTAAGCTTCCTAGTTCTTTCGCATTTTCTATTTGTACCTCTACTACTTTGTCTGCTTCC
>NZ_JAKUFQ010000226.1:0-1825 GCF_022663475.1 Bacillus cereus group sp. BfR-BA-01382 | reverse complement strand
AGTAAGGGATAAAGTATCTACAATAAAAATACGTTGAATTGTTTTCAATCCAATTTTATTAGCATTTCGAATTGTCGAACCCTTTGTTGAAATAATACCTTGTGCCCCGATAACATCTTCAATATACAAAAGTGCTTCCTCTGTATTCGTATTTAAGCCTTGTATAAAATCACAATGAAGAAATACATCATGTCCATGTTTCTGCAATTCATATACACGCTCTGGTAATTCCAGCATTGAACCAGTCATAAGAAAAACTGTTTTCGGCAATTTTTTGTATGCTTTGTATCCTTTCCAATCCTTTATCATCGCAATATAAGATTCTTTAAACATTCATTCCACCTAACTGTTCTATTTTTATCCAAACTAAAAACACCTACTTACATAGAACGCCTTTCTCCTTATTTGAACTCTAGAGAATAGAGCACACCTAAGAAAGTGGCACATTATATGTAAGTGGGTGTTCTCAAATGTTCTCTACCCTAGTTATTTTGTTACCTTTACTATATTACGCATTTATTAAGTCAGTTTTGATAGATTGTTAATTAGGTGTTAACCGAATGTTAATATTCACCATATCACTATTTACATTAATCTAGATATTAAAATATAAACAAATAGAACGAAACAATATTTAAAATTCAATCAATATGTAAATTCATTCCATAGTTAATTAGTTTTAGTTTTCTCGCAACTGCTTGTGAAGCATAATTATCCCAAGAAGTACTATAAAGTGGAATGCGTTTTTCTTCTTGTAATGATATCGCCCAGGCTGTAACAACATCAGTACCATATCCGTTCCCTTGAAACTCCGCTAAAGTTTCCACACTTGCCTCAGCAGCTACGGGCGTACTTCTGGCACTGCAACAAACAGAAACTACCTTTTCATTTTTTACAATTGCAAAATAAGGTTTCCTCCATTCCATCTGTTCTATTAGATTAGGAAAATTTTCTCGCAAAAGCTCTCTATTCTTCTCAGTTATTTGTATTGTTCTAGTCGGCTTATGTAAATTACTATGAAACATGAAAGCAGGACCCATCCAAATATTTTTCACTGTTCTTTCTTCATTTAATACATTAATAATCTTTGCTATCTCTATATGCTTTGAAGGTTCTTGAATTAACTTCTCAATCTTACTTACCGTTTCATCATCCACATTACAATGATATCTCGTTATACTCCCTTCACGAGTTCTGCCAAGAAAAAAACGTGGTGCTTTCGGATTTCCTTGTTCATTTACATATTTCATTTTTCCGACTTGATTATGAACAAACAAAACCTCTACCTGAATTACTATTAAATCAAGTTCTGAGAGCCTCATTTTTATCCTCCTTATTTACTCCATATACCATCCATTCATAATCTATTTTTCATGTTCAAAACAAAAATCCCATTCAAATACACATTACTGAATCCATCATACTAACTGATTTCTTCATTCTGTCTATCTAAATGGGATTATTTTTCGTTTTTTACTCTACTGGTTGTTGTGGCTGTACTACTTCATTTGCTCCAGCTACCCTCAACATATTTACAATATCTTTAAAACCTCTTTTTTCAGCGTATTGCAGTGGCGTCAGATGTTCCTTGTTAGCCATATTTACATCTGCACCGTGATCAATAAGCAATTGAATTACTTTCTTATGGTTTTCACTACCATTTCCTAATACAATTGCTTCTAATAGCGCTGTTCCACCACGTTCATTTTTATAATTCACATCAATATCTGTATGCTCTAATAATTCTTTAACAACCTCTACATGGCCACGCTCAGATGCAGAAATAAGTGCTGTTCCACCTGACTTAGTCGTTTCTTTCGTATTA
>NZ_JAKUFQ010000225.1:0-1831 GCF_022663475.1 Bacillus cereus group sp. BfR-BA-01382 | reverse complement strand
AAAAAGAACTGAATGACAAAATCTCTGAACAAGAGGCGTATATTAAAGAATTAGAACGTAAATTAAAAGAAAAAGAAGAAACAGTAAAAGAAGATGAAATGCTTCGTAAAGAAGTAATTTCATTAAGAGAGTATGTATTTAAGGAGCAAGAACAAATAGAGCAAGAAGATATGGTAGAAGAAGATTATTCTGCTCAATTAGAAAATGTAAAAATTGCAATTGTCGGTGGCCATCAAAATTGGCATCAACGAATCAAGCAAGTTTATCCTGGTATTCGAACGATTCTACCTGATGAAAAAGGAATTGATTTATCATTCTTAAGCAACATGGATATTGTGTGTTTTGAGACATCCCATTCAAATCATGCCATTTATAGAAAAGCACTAAGTAATGTTAAAGATAAAGACGTTCATATCCACTATTTCAATGGTCAACGTAATATCAATGCTTTAGGGTTAGAATTAAGTAAACTGGTGTAATAAGAAAAAAAGCAGTGATTAAGTTCACTGCTTTTTTTTATGCTTGTGTCTGCACTTCATAATTCCAACCTATTAAGACTTGAATCTTATATCCATCTTCAATTTTATGAATAAATTGAGGATGTTTCTTTAGGTATTGAAGTAAGTCATCTTCTTGCTTTTCGACGTCAGATGTAGGATTTCCTGACCATTCTAAGGCTTCTAAAAAAGCATCATTTAGAGACACTTTTCTCGCTACTGTATCCAGTTCGTGTTTAATTAATACCATCATCATGTATGATTCCTCCTAAAGTTCATTTCTTGTGAAATGCCAATTTATAAAATCTATATATTATATATACTTTATCTAATATTATTCAAAATGTTATGATGATAACTAAAGGATGAGCAAAGGGGAAATGCGAATGCCGAACTTACATTGGGAAAAATTAGAGAAATTACAAATAGGGAGATATGGCGAATATTTTGCAAAAATGGAGTTTGCATCATATGGACTACAGGTATACTCTCCAGAAATTGATGACCACGGAATAGATTTTATTGTAAAAGATAAAAAAGGTAATTTTAAAGAAATTCAGGTAAAATCAATAAGGGGTATGGGCTATGTCTACATGGAGAAAACCAAATTTGATATAACCAATAAACATTTATATCTTGCATTATTGGTTTTTGAACATGGGAGATTTCCAGATGTTTTTCTGATACCCGCAGAAGCATGGTCTGAACCTAATGGTGTTTTTGTTGATAGAGGATATACTAAGCCTGGGCAAACATCAAAACCAGAGTATGGTGTAAATATTTCTCAGAAAAATTATTCAATCCTTGAAATCTTTTCAATGGAAAATTCAGTTCAAGAATTTTTATAATAAGATATTTAATACTAAAAGGTAGATACGTTTATTGTATCTATCTTTTGTTTATGAAAAATAGATGTGATGAAGTGAGAATTTTGCTATAATACAATGGTTTATTAGGTTTATAATTAATGATTTAAATAAATGTAGGGGTTTAAAATGACAGAGGCAATGAGTATTCAATTAGAGAAAGGAACTGCGGTTCCAAATATAGAATTTATTCGAAAGAAATTCAATGAGAATGGTTTAATATTGCTTACAAATCACTATATTGACCGTAAAAGCCCATTAAAATTCATTTGTTCCAAACATGGAACATTGGAAACAACCTGGAGTAAGTTTATTAGAAATATGGGTTGTCATGAATGTAAGGGAAAGACTGTTAGATGGGAAGATGTAGAAAAAGAGTTTCGCAATAGAGGATATCAACTGAAAACTAAAATATACATAAATAACAAACAAGAATTAGTTTTTGATTGTCCAGTACATAAAGAACAA
>NZ_JAKUFQ010000224.1:0-1936 GCF_022663475.1 Bacillus cereus group sp. BfR-BA-01382 | reverse complement strand
GCGCGCGCAGGTGGTTTCTTAAGTCTGATGTGAAAGCCCACGGCTCAACCGTGGAGGGTCATTGGAAACTGGGAGACTTGAGTGCAGAAGAGGAAAGTGGAATTCCATGTGTAGCGGTGAAATGCGTAGAGATATGGAGGAACACCAGTGGCGAAGGCGACTTTCTGGTCTGTAACTGACACTGAGGCGCGAAAGCGTGGGGAGCAAACAGGATTAGATACCCTGGTAGTCCACGCCGTAAACGATGAGTGCTAAGTGTTAGAGGGTTTCCGCCCTTTAGTGCTGAAGTTAACGCATTAAGCACTCCGCCTGGGGAGTACGGCCGCAAGGCTGAAACTCAAAGGAATTGACGGGGGCCCGCACAAGCGGTGGAGCATGTGGTTTAATTCGAAGCAACGCGAAGAACCTTACCAGGTCTTGACATCCTCTGAAAACCCTAGAGATAGGGCTTCTCCTTCGGGAGCAGAGTGACAGGTGGTGCATGGTTGTCGTCAGCTCGTGTCGTGAGATGTTGGGTTAAGTCCCGCAACGAGCGCAACCCTTGATCTTAGTTGCCATCATTAAGTTGGGCACTCTAAGGTGACTGCCGGTGACAAACCGGAGGAAGGTGGGGATGACGTCAAATCATCATGCCCCTTATGACCTGGGCTACACACGTGCTACAATGGACGGTACAAAGAGCTGCAAGACCGCGAGGTGGAGCTAATCTCATAAAACCGTTCTCAGTTCGGATTGTAGGCTGCAACTCGCCTACATGAAGCTGGAATCGCTAGTAATCGCGGATCAGCATGCCGCGGTGAATACGTTCCCGGGCCTTGTACACACCGCCCGTCACACCACGAGAGTTTGTAACACCCGAAGTCGGTGGGGTAACCTTTTTGGAGCCAGCCGCCTAAGGTGGGACAGATGATTGGGGTGAAGTCGTAACAAGGTAGCCGTATCGGAAGGTGCGGCTGGATCACCTCCTTTCTATGGAGAATTGATAAGCGCTGCTTATCAATATAAGTTTCCGTGTTTCGTTTTGTTCAGTTTTGAGAGAACTATCTCTCATATATAAATGTATGTTCTTTGAAAACTAGATAACAGTGTAGCTCATATTTTTTTAATTTTAGTTTGGTTAAGTTAGAAAGGGCGCACGGTGGATGCCTTGACACTAGGAGTCGATGAAGGACGGGACTAACGCCGATATGCTTCGGGGAGCTGTAAGTAAGCTTTGATCCGAAGATTTCCGAATGGGGAAACCCACTATACGTAATGGTATGGTATCCTTACCTGAATACATAGGGTATGGAAGACAGACCCAGGGAACTGAAACATCTAAGTACCTGGAGGAAGAGAAAGCAAATGCGATTTCCTGAGTAGCGGCGAGCGAAACGGAATATAGCCCAAACCAAGAGGCTTGCCTCTTGGGGTTGTAGGACATTCTATACGGAGTTACAAAGGAACGAGGTAGACGAAGCGACCTGGAAAGGTCCGTCGTAGAGGGTAACAACCCCGTAGTCGAAACTTCGTTCTCTCTTGAATGTATCCTGAGTACGGCGGAACACGTGAAATTCCGTCGGAATCTGGGAGGACCATCTCCCAAGGCTAAATACTCCCTAGTGATCGATAGTGAACCAGTACCGTGAGGGAAAGGTGAAAAGCACCCCGGAAGGGGAGTGAAAGAGATCCTGAAACCGTGTGCCTACAAATAGTCAGAGCCCGTTAATGGGTGATGGCGTGCCTTTTGTAGAATGAACCGGCGAGTTACGATCCCGTGCAAGGTTAAGCTGAAGAGGCGGAGCCGCAGCGAAAGCGAGTCTGAATAGGGCGTTTAGTACGTGGTCGTAGACCCGAAACCAGGTGATCTACCCATGTCCAGGGTGAAGTTCAGGTAACACTGAATGGAGGCCCGAACCCACGCACGTTGAAAAGTGCGGGGATGAGGTGTGGGTAG
>NZ_JAKUFQ010000223.1:0-2089 GCF_022663475.1 Bacillus cereus group sp. BfR-BA-01382 | reverse complement strand
CTGGTGTTCCAGGTTTTTCTGGATTTGGTGTTCCAGGTTTCTCTGGATCTGGTGTTCCAGGTTTCTCTGGATCTGGTGTTCCAGGCTTTTCTGGATCTGGTGTTTCTGGAACTGGTGGTGCTAAATGATTCAATTTGTTTAATACTTCTAATTGAACTGCATTTATCATTCCATTTGTAATTTCAAATGGAATTGGATTAGTTAATTTTTCATATCCTTTTGGTGCTTCTACTTCTACTAGTGTGTAGTTACCTACAGATAGATCTGCGATTTTTGCCTTTCCATCTTTATCTGTTGTTACTTTCACTACTACTTTGCCCGCTTCATCATGAACTTCAAACACAGCTCCTGATAAGACTTCCTTGCTTTCAGCAGCCATTTTTGTAATCTCCACTGAACCTTTGTCTAACTGTTCATTCTCTACTTTCAATGATAAGACTTTCGTCATACCTTTTTTAATTTCGAATGATACTGGTTCCGTTAACTTCTTATAACCTGGTAAGCTCTTCGTCTCTACTAATTTGTATTTTCCTACTGATAGATCTGAAACGTTTGCTTTTCCTTCTTTATCTGTCGTTATTTCAGTTACTATTTTGCCTTGCTCATCTTGTACTTCGAAGACTACGCCTTCTAATGCTTTTTGGCTATCTTTATCTACTTTTGTTACTTCTACATTTCCCTTGTCTAACATTTCATTTTCTACTGTTAAAGCAAGAGATTTTGTCATACCTTTTTCAATTTGGAAAGTAATCGGATCTACTAATTGTTTATATCCTTTTGGTGCTTTTACTTCTACTAACTTGTATGTGCCAACTGATAAATTAGTGACTTGTGCTTGTCCTTTTTTATCTGTCGTTATTTTAGCGACTACTTGTCCTGCTGCATCTTGAATCTCAAAGACTGCATCAGCTAAAGCATCTTTATTTTCTTTATCTACTTTTGTAATTTCTACATTTCCTACATCCACTAATTCATTTTCTACAGTCAATTGTAATGCTGTAACTCTACCTTTTTCAATTTCGAATGAAACTGGCTTTTCTAGTGGTTTGTATCCTACCGGTGTTTCTACTTCTACTAACTCATACTTTCCAATAGATAAATCTGAAACTGTTGCTGTTCCTTCTTTATCTGTCGTTACTTTCGCAACTACTTTTCCTTTTGAGTCACGTACTTCAAATACAACATTTTCTAATGGTGCTTTACTGTCTTTATCTATTTTTGTGATTTCTACATTCCCCGTATCTACCATTTCATTTTCTACAGTGAACGTTAAAGATTTTGTCATACCTTTTGTAATTTCAAATGGTACAGGCTTTTCTAATTTTTTGTAGCCTGGTAAACTATCTACTTCTACTAGCTTGTACTTTCCTACTGATAAATCTGAAACTGTTGCTTTTCCAGCTTTATCTGTCGTTACTTTCGTTACTACCTTGCCTTTGTCGTCTTGAACTTCAAAGACTACCCCTGCTAACGGTGCCTTATTATCTTTATCTATTTTTGTAATTTCTACATTTCCCGTATCTACCATTTCATTTTCTATTTTTAATGATAGAACTTCTGTCATTCCTTTTTTGATTTCAAACGATACTGGTTCTGTTAATTGTTTGTAACCTGGTAAGCTTTCTTTCTCTACTAATTTGTACTTTCCTACAGATAAGTCTGAGATTTTTGCTTTACCATTTTTATCTGTTTTTACTTCCGTTACTACTTTGCCTTTTTCATCTTGCACTTCGAAGACTACATCTTCTAATACTTTTTTACTATCTTTATCTACTTTTGTAATTTCTACTGAACCTTTATCTACTAGTTCATTCTCTACTTTTAATGATAAGACTTCTGTCATACCCTTTTTAATTTCGAATGATACTGGCTCTGTTAGCTTTTTGTAGCCTGGTAAGCTTTCTACTTCTACTAGTTTGTAATTTCCTACAGATAGATCTGAAATTTTCGCTTTTCCTTCTTTATCTGTTGTTACTTTCGTTACTACTTTGCCTTTTTCATCTTGCACTTCGAATGTTACGCCTTCTAATAACGCGCCACTTTCTTTGTCCACTTTTGTAATTTCTACTGAGCCTTTATCTAACTGTTC
>NZ_JAKUFQ010000222.1:0-2106 GCF_022663475.1 Bacillus cereus group sp. BfR-BA-01382 | reverse complement strand
AACAGGAGAATGTGGCTGTAGCTTTAATCAACCACATTTAAGGACAGTAATCTCCCACCTAACTTCCTAGCATAGCATTCGCGGAAATTTTAGGTGGATATGTATTGTTACAAGTTACTGTTTTACTTTGAGTGCTCCTTTACTTTCTTATCAAGTGCCTTACTATAAGCATCTTTGTTTTCCTGCGATAACTCATAAATTGCTTTTTTCCAATGCTCTCCGTCTACACCTGATAAAAATTCAGTACCTTTCATTGTAGCTTCTTGAACCTTCTGTTTATCTTCTTTACCAGCATCCTTAATTAACTTCGTTGCTTTTCTTGCCTCTGTTACCCCTTCTTGTATGGATTTGTGAATGTCTTTGTATGTATCAGGTACTTTTATGTGTTCCATATTGTCTAAAATTTTATCTATCTCGTTTGATGTTTTTAAAACAGCTTTTGCTTTTTCTTTGTCCTTTAAGGATTCTCCTAAGTTTAGTAATAGTTCATCCTTCTTAAATTGGAACTCTACCACTTGCTCACATATGTAGTACGGATACTGTTGTTCGGAAAGTACTGTTTTCGTTATTGCTTTACTAGTTTGCTCAGTCTTATGAGTAGAATCTTTATCTCCTGCCTCGCATCCGACTAACAGCATAAATGGAACTGCTAACGTTACTAGTTTCTTTGCTCTCATTATGTATTCTCCTTGTAGAAATTATTGTAAGTAATTAACATATCAAACTATAACATACATTACATTATGGTTCACTTCCATTACGCTTTTAAAATGCAAAATAAGAATACACCCCATAAGCCGCAAATAAGATTAATAGAATAGAAATGCCGAGTACTGTATATAATCCATTTTAAATTTGAATTCATATCATCCTCCTACCTCTCAACAATTCCAGTATATAACAAAAAAGCATTGGATACCCAATGCTTTTACACTTACGCAAATAAAGACGTATTCGCATATAAAGCTGGTGAACCACCTGAATGTACGAATAAAATGTTGTCTTCTTTATTAAATGTACCTTTTTTAATTAAGTCGATTAATCCCGCTACCGCTTTACCTGTATACACTGGATCAAGTAAAATACCTTCTGTTTTCGCAAGTAACTGAACTGCCTCTACCATTTCCGGCGTTGGTAACGCATATCCTGTCCCTACATATTCATCAAAGCACGTAACAGCGTCACGCGGGATAAAGTTTGGAATACCAACGTGTGCTGAAGTTTCATCTACAAGTTTTGCTACTTTCTCTTCTTGCTCAGCTTTTCCTCTACTTACGTTGATTCCAATTACAGGAATGTGGCTTTGTGTTCCAGCAAAACCAGTAATTAAACCAGCGTGCATACCAGCGCTACCGCTTACGCAAACGACTGTACTGAAATCAATTCCTTGGTCAAATGATTGTGCCATAATTTCTTGCGCACAAGCAACGTATCCCATTGCACCAGTAGGATTTGATCCACCAACTGGTATGACATATGGTGTATTACCTTTTTCACTTACTTCTTTTGCTACTTTATGCATTTCTTCCATCAGGTCTGCTCCGTTTGGTACAACAATGACATTTTCAGCACCTAATAAGTGATATAAGAAATAGTTTCCGTTAAAGTCTGGCTTCTCTTCTGGTTCAAGCCCTTCTTCTAATACAAGGATACATTTCATTTTTTCTTTTACCGCAGCTGCCAGTGTTAGACGGCAATGGTTTGACTGAATACCACCAGCTGTAATTAACGTATCTGCACCATTTTCCTGTGCATCTGCAACTAAAAATTCTAATTTTCTCGTCTTATTGCCACCAGCTGTTAAACCAAGTAAATCATCTCGTTTAAAATAAATAGTCGGGCCACCAAGTGCTTCAGAAAAGTTGTTTAACTTTTCAATTGGTGTATATGATTCTGTATATTTTTTTCTCGGGAATTTAGCTAAATTCATTGTAACGCTCCTTTTGTACTTCTTTCACAATATATGTAACGTTACTATTATTACACGTAAAAATGGTGAAGTCATCTTTCTGGGTTAAAAATGTATTAGAATTTCGTTTTGATAAGTAAAACCGTATTAATGATTTTAACTTAATTACGGTACATGAAATTTATATCAACGATTTT
>NZ_JAKUFQ010000221.1:0-2203 GCF_022663475.1 Bacillus cereus group sp. BfR-BA-01382 | reverse complement strand
GGAAGGGAATATGATATTCGACCAAATGATTTCATTTCATTAGGAGCGAGATGTTCTTTTTGTGCAGGTAATATTAGGAAAAGTCATGAAGACTATGTAAGAGAAATAAGTAGTATTTATGGCTCTGAATACAGTGTGATAGGACAGTATAAAAGTAATTCAAATAAGATTAAAATCAGACACAATAAGTGTGAGTACGAATGGAGCCCAAGAGCAGATGGATTTCTTCAAAGAAAAGCAACATGCCCTGAATGTACAAAACAAAGAAGAAGGTTAAATAAATTAAAAACACATCAAGAATTCAAAAGAGAAATAGCGGATATCTATGGTGATGAATACACCTTATTAAGTGAGTATCAGGGGAGTAGAGTAAAAATAACAGTTAGGCATAAGAAGTGCAATCATATATTTGATTTGAATCCTGATAGTTTGTTGGTAGGTTCGGTTTGTATAAAATGCAACTCCAGTAAAGGTGAACAGCTTATAATGAACTATCTTGAAAGTAAGAACATTGAATATGAAAAAGAATACACTTTTGATGATTGTATTTATAAAGGGAAACTTAGATTTGATTTTGCAGTTTTTAAAGAAAATAAAATTGTAACCCTCATTGAATTTGATGGAATACAACATATGAAGCCTGTTGAACATTTTGGGGGAGAGGAATCGTTTAGAGAAAGACAAATAAAAGATAGAATAAAGGATGAATATTGTATATCAAATGAGCTTTTACTAATCAGGATAAGTTATAAAGAGTTCAATAAAAATCCTAAAAACATCGAACGTATCCTGAATAAAAAACTATTACCTCTCATGCAATAAAGTACCTATTTTAGGTACTTTATTTTTTATGCCCCTATTCGACTCATATAATCTTCAAAATCTTCATCAGAAATAATTCCATACCTCTGGTAAAACTTCAACTTCTCAATGTGATGTTTTAGTTGAACTTCATCCATAGAACCATCTAATGCATTATTTTCTATAAACCTTCTAATAAAGCTCAATCTAATAATAACCTCAAGCTCAGTTAACTCCATATATTCTATTTTATGATTCTTACGGTGTTGTTGTGTTAATTGAATTAGACCTAATTCGCCTCTACTAATAACCTTTCTCGTTTTATCCTCAAACAATACAGCAATTTGTCCATCACTATACTCCATAATTACTATTTTTTTATTCATAAAACCCTCTCATTTCTCGTTCGTTTATCTTGTGTTTCGATTATGTATTAAGTAGAACAGCTTCCCCCATATAGTCGAACCATATAGGAATAGTAATCCGTAGACTATCTATTATATATCATATAACATTAACTATAGTCAATGAAAGGGGTGAGTTCTCATGAAGATTTATCCAGTTCCTCCTGATATGAAAGAGAAGGAAAAAGTTATTGGGGGCGTATTAAATTTAAATCAATTTTTCTGGTTATTAGGTGGCTTCGGTCTTGGAGCATTATTCTTCATTTTGAGCTTTGTCACAATTGGAAACGGAATTATAGCCTGTTTCTTAGGGCTTATTGGTTTACTATCAGGAACACCATTTGCCTTTAAGAAAAAATTGGACATGACATTATGGGAGTATATCAGTCGAAAACGTGCTTTAAAGAGAAAAACAAAAAAACTAATAAACCGTAGAAGGGAAGTGTAAGAATGACAGGAGTAATTATAGGAACCGTTTTATTACTTGCTCTATTTGGTGGTATGGGATGGGCTGTTATGTATCAATTGAAGAAAACAGACCCAAAACAAGCGGATACATCTGCAAGGGAGGACATTCAAAATGCACAAGAATTCCTGCCGTATAAAGATGTTACCGATTCAATGATTGACTTAGGTCAACATCACTATAGAGCGATTATCGAATGCAACTCTATTAACTATGATTTAAAAACAGAAAAAGAAAAAGAAATTATTGATTTATCTTTTCAACGTTTCTTAAATTCATTATCGCATCCAATCACATTCTTTGTTCATACAAGAACAGTTGATAATGCAAAAACATTGAAGTTATTAGAAGATGACATTCTGACTACAATAAAAGACTATCCGAATTTAGAAAGTTATGGAGACGCTTATTATTCAGAGATGGCGAATTTACCAACAATTATTGGAAATAACAAACAAAAGAAAAAATATATCATCGTACCTTATATGGAAGCGAATGAGTTAACGACAGCTACGGATGAGGAAAAATACGA
>NZ_JAKUFQ010000220.1:0-2229 GCF_022663475.1 Bacillus cereus group sp. BfR-BA-01382 | reverse complement strand
GAACAAAACGAAAGAAACCCTTAAAAATGCGGTTTTTAAAGATAACATCCCACAGGGTACAAGCTTAAATAAAGATTCTATTAAAGTTTATTATTTAGAAGTTGATGTTAATGGAAATGTAATGCGTGGTGCAGAAGCTGAGCCAACAGATTACAATATTATTTCATCAGATGGCTCAAAATTGGAGATTGCTTTTAAAGATTCTATCAATAAAGCATATCAAATCGAATATGCCACAAAAATTACTGATGAAAATATTAAAAGTTTTCGAAATAACGTTACGATAACGAGTGATAATCAAAAGCAACAAAACGCAAGCTCTACTGTAACGGTTTCTCGTGGTACACACTTAAATAAAACAAGTAAATATGATCCAAAGACGCAAACAATTGAGTGGACAATTACTTACAATGGTGATCAAAGAGAGATCAAAAAAGCAGACGCGATTTTAAAAGATATTTTTGACGATACACACGAACTAGATGCAAATTCTATTGTTGTGAAAAACGCTTCATATAATGAAAAGGGAACGCTTGTAACAGGTGACGCTGTGAATAATTACACTGTAAATAACAAGAAGAATGGATTCGATTTACAGTTTAACGATGATATTAATAGTGCTTATGTGATTACCTATAAAACCAAGCCAACTAATAAAGTTATAGAAGATGGAAAAGTAAAAAATAAAGTTACAGCTGATAATGATTCAAGTAAAGAAAATGAAGCTAGCTTCAAGCAGCAAAATATTATTAAATCTAATAATAAAGCTGAAACAAATTATAAAGACAAAACAACAACTTGGACAATTATAGTAAATAATAACAACTACCCATTAAACAACGCGATCATTACGGACACCTTTGATCATGGTGGATTACAATTAAAAGATAAAAAACTAGAAGTTAAAGATGGAAATTATACCCTTCAAGCTGGGACTGACTATGTTTTAGATGCAACAGATAAAGGCTTCAAAATTACTCTTATAGGTACATATCAGTCTAATATGACAAAGACATTAGTTGTAAAATATACGACAGACTTTGATTATACAAAGCTAGAAAGTGGTAAAACTTCATTTAAAAATACAGGTAACCTATCTTGGATAGATACGGATTCTAAGCCACAATCAAATAAAGTTGAAGCTAATTTCGATCCTGATACTTTCACAAAGGCAAATGGTTATAAGTACGGTTCTTATAACGCTCAAACGAAGGAAATTACTTGGATAATAGGCTTTAACTACAATAATGTTGAGATTAAAGATCCTTCTGTTATAGACGTAATACAAGATAAACAAAAATTAGTTCCTGGATCCATTGAAGTACGCGATATGATTTTAAATGGAAATCCTGATAATGCACAACCTGGTAATGCTGTACCAACTGAGAAATATGAACTTGAAGAACCTACAGAGAAAAATAAAAACACCCTAAAGGTTCATTTCAAACAATCAATTAATTCACCTTACTATATTATCTTTAAAACAAGCCTTGATGGTGAACTTATCCAAGGCACTTACAAAAACGAGGCAGATTTAAAAGATGGCTCTAAAATTGTTAACACCCTTACAGGTGATACTCAAGTAAATAAAGGTGGCAGCTTCGTTACTAAAAAAGCTGTGCAAGACGACAACTATATTAATTGGAGTATCGCAATTAACGAAAGCCAATCAACCATTGCGGATGCGGTTGTAACAGATGACCCAACCGAAAATCAGGTAATTGTGGAAGATTCATTCCACTTATATCCTACAACTGTTGATCCATATGGAAATTTAACAAAAGATAAAGTAAACGAATTAAAAGAAGGAACAGACTATAAACTCAAAATAACAACAGACAATACTACCGGAAAGCAACATTTCGAAATTGCCTTCTTGAAAAAAATTGATCGAGCTTATATTTTAGAATATCGCTCACTTATTAATGCAGACGATAAAGAAAAAGTAAGTAATAAAGCGAAAATCACAGGCAATAAGTTGACAGTTAAAAACACAGAAACTACTGAAACAATTGAAGTGAGAATGTCTTCTGGTTCAGGTGGTGGATCTGCTACCAAAGGTCGTGGAAACCTTGAAATTATAAAGGTAGATAACGACAATAAGAACGTACTATTAGCTGGGGCAGAATTTACTTTATACGATCGTACAGGTAAAACTGTTATCCGTAAAATTACAACAGACAAAGACGGTATCGCTAAATTTAATAATTTAAAACGTGATAAATATTT
>NZ_JAKUFQ010000219.1:0-2238 GCF_022663475.1 Bacillus cereus group sp. BfR-BA-01382 | reverse complement strand
TTATTCTTAACTGCTGTATTATTTTTAACCGGCGCTTCTTCTTGAGCTACAACTTCTTTCTTTTCAATTACAGGTGCCGTTCCTGTTAAAAATGGCACGTGAACATATCCGACTTTTCCATTGTAGTCGAATTGTAACCATTCATTTTGAACTTGATTCGTCGTTTCAATCACATCATCTTTATTAAGTTTACCTAAAATTTCAGAATCAGTATTCGCTCCAGCACGAACATTTAATACGCCCGCCGTTACATAATATGTGCTCCTTGTAAACTCAGCACTTACAAACGCTTCCTTACCGTTTAACTTAATTTTTGTCCATCCATTTTCTGTATTTATAACATCTAGTGTATTCCCACTTAACACTTTACCTACAAGCTTTGACTCTACATTTGGGTTTTCTCTAACATTTAATACGTCTGTTGTTACAATTGTTTCCGCTTTAGCAGAACCTGCAAAAATCCCAAGAACAAAAACTGCTGCTGTTGCTATACTTAATAATTTTTTCATGAATAGCCTCCATTTGCTTTGTTTTCGTATTTTCATTATAGCAACAGATTTTTAGAATTTTTAGAAATCACACAATTACAAAGCATTCGTAATATACGATTAATGAGCTGTAACATAAATTTCCATATTAATAAAATGTATTTTTAATACAATCTCCAATGGTTTTCATATATTTTTTACATACGAGCACAAGAACTTTTTCCAGAAAAAATTACAGTGTTACTTTTTTGTTACAAAAAAACCAAAATTCATTACATCTTTTACCAAAAAGCATCAATATTCCATTGTTAACCTATTTTTTTGTAATAAAAAGAAAGCAGCTACTAAAAGCTGCTCTCTTTTCATTTGTTATTGAACTTTCTTTTTCCAAACACCTAGCATAATAGCCGAGACAATCGTTCCAATTAATATAGAGAAAATATATAGTAACGGTTTATTTACTAATGCTATTACAAATAATCCACCATGCGGTGCCGGTAATGTAATTTGGAATAACATAGATAACGCACCTGCAATACTTGAACCAACAACACAACTTACGATTACTCGAACCGGATCTGCAGCTGCAAACGGAATCGCACCTTCTGTAATGAACGATGCTCCCATAATATAATTTGTTAAACCAGATTTACGTTCCGCTTCTGTAAACTTTGATTTAAAGAATGTAGTTGCGAATGCAATCGCAAGTGGCGGTACCATACCACCAGCCATAACTGCTGAGTGCACTCCAAAATTCTGTGCTTCTATTGCAGCAATACCAAACGTAAATGCCGCTTTATTAATTGGACCACCCATATCAATTGCCATCATACCACCTAAAATAAGACCTAGTAATATAGCATTCGTACCATTTAAACCATTTAACCACCCTGTCAACATTTCATTTAATGCTACTACAGGCGGAATTACTACTTTTTGCATTACAACTCCTGTAATCAATAATCCAAAGACTGGATATAACAAAACAGGTTTAATTCCTTCTAATTGTACTGGTAGTCCTGAAAATAATCTTTTTAACCCTAAAACAACATATCCAGCTAAGAAACCAGCAATTAATCCACCTAAAAATCCAGCATTCGCATTCGCCGCTAAAAATCCACCTACAACACCAGGCATAAAACCAGGACGATCAGCAATAGAGCTTGCAATAAATCCAGCTAAAATTGGTACAAGGAATAAAAACGCACCTGTTTTTCCTCCACCAATTGACATGAACAATTCAGCTAAAGGACCTTCCGCCTTTATACCACCAAACGAAAATGCTAGCGCTATTAAAATCCCGCCACCAACAACGAATGGAAGCATATTACTTACACCGCTCATTAAATGCTTATAAATTCCTAATCCTTTTTCTCTCTCAATACTTTCTGTTTTCCCATCCTCTTTTACACCTTTAAAGATTGGTGCATCTTGTTTGACAGCTCGTTTAAGCAGATTTTCCGTTTTTCTAATCCCATCAGCAACTGGCACTTGAATGACATGTTTACCAGCAAAACGATTCATTTCTACTTGTTTATCTGCCGCAACAATAATAGCTGTCGCACGTTCAATATCCTCTTTCGTTAAACCGTTTTTAATACCTGTTGATCCGTTCGTTTCAACTTTAATCGCTATTCCTAACTCTGCCGCTTTTGCTTTTAAGCTATCCGCCGCCATATATGTGTGAGCGATTCCAGTTGGGCAAGCTGTAACAGCAAGTACGTACGGTTCATTTCCTTCTGGTTTTGCA
>NZ_JAKUFQ010000218.1:0-2343 GCF_022663475.1 Bacillus cereus group sp. BfR-BA-01382 | reverse complement strand
TAAGCTCTCTAGCGCCGATGGTAGTTGGGACCTTGTCCCTGTGAGAGTAGGACGTCGCCAAGCAAAAACCTAAGTCGTTTCGACTTAGGTTTTTTTGTGTTTATTTTTATTGCTTGAAATATAAAGGTAAGAATTACCTTTTGTGAAAATATAATCGAGATGTAAAAAGAATATTTGTAATCTTACATAACCTTTTGTGTTTTTAAAGGATTTTACATAAGAAAAAATCTATAATTAAGGTAGTTAACATATATTTTTGATGGGTGTGGGGGATTATGAAAGAAATATGCATGTTATTAGTGGCTGTTATATTATGGGGGACAGCTATTGCACCAACAAAATGGGTGTTAGAATCTATTCAGCCGTTTACTTTGTTGTTTATTCGTCTTTTCTTTGCAGGTGGAATTTGTATGCTATTTTCATTTAAGCAACTACAAAAATCAGTTGTACATAAAAAAGTTCCATGGCAAAGAATGAGTTTGTTAGCCTTTACCGGTGTAGCTGGGTATTTCATGTTCACATCGTATGGTATTTCTTTAACAAGTGGATTACATGTTAGTATCATAGATGCTGCATTACCATTAGTTACAATTCTTTTTTCAGCATTCTTCTTGAAAGAGAAAATTCGATTGAATTATTGGATAGGGATTATATTGGGTACTATAGGAGTACTCTTTATTACGATTCCATCTAAAAGTGCTGATCAAGAAGTGTCTTTAATAGGAGATATACTGATATTATTAAGTACTTTTCTATTTGCTTTCTACACGGTTTTGCTAAAACAACCAAAACAAGAACAGTATTTATCAAACGAGGTTTTTACAACATTAACTTTAATTATCGGAGCTGTTATTCTATTACCGTTTGCACTGGTAGAAATTCTTTATTACGGTTTACCAAAGATTGAAACTTGGAAAACGGGACTTAGTGTAATATACCTTGTTATTGGAGCAACAATTTTAGCATATTGGTTTTGGAATAAAGCGCTAGAGAGAGTTTCAGCATCAGTAAGCGGATTATATTTAAATGCATTACCATTAATAAGTATCGCTACTTCAATTATTCTATTAAATGAGTCTCTGACATGGAGGGTAATAATGGGAGCGAGTTTAGTTTTAATCGGAGTAGGATGGGCGGATAAGCAAAAGTTATGTAATCTATTAAAAGGTAATAAGGTGGAGAATAGAGACTGTTAAACAGTATGATTTATATAATTGAAATGTTAAAAAGATACCTTATATATGAGGTATCTTTTTTATTTAGCAAAGATAATAGACTAAAATTAGTATGGATATTCTTTGCTGTATTTATATGTGTCGAAATCATTTTGAAATATTGTTTGAACAAGTTGTATACATTCAGTATCATAAAAGCTTTCAAAAGTTGGATGACGGGGAAATAAAGGATCAGTAATATCAGCTTCGCTAAAATTTCCTTTATAAATCATGGCGGGAGTTTGATGATGCCATGATGTTGAGAACTCATTTATTGGTGCGGTTTTTAATTCGAAACGCTTTTCTAATTCTTTCATTTCCTGATCGAAGTTTTCTAAGTATATATAATTGGTCACATATTCTTCTTCACCAGCTATATATTGTTGTGTGAAATGTGGGTTAATATCACTTGCGTGAGCCCCTTTCATAAATAGATAGTATAAAAATTGTTTGAATGAGATCCCTTTGGGGGAATTTTCATCTTGATATAAAAACTTTCGGATGGGTTTCCATTCCGGATTTTCCATATAAGGAGGTCCAATTAAGGACACGAAAGAACTGACTGCTCTCCTATAAGGGTTACGAACAAGTTTAAACGTTTCTTTTTGTTTTTCTCGTAACGCTACACCTAGTCGTACACTATAGGCAGGTGTACTTTTGTATATATCGTATTCAAAATTATGAATGAAAGGACTATAACTTAGAGCTGTTTGCAATAAATCAATCTGGTAAAAGAACCAATTGGCAAGAGAAGTGCAACCGCTTTTTTGACTCCAAAATAGAATGATGGGAAACTTCCTATGATAGTGTGGGCTTCTTGAATGGGCGCTTATGGTGTTTAATAAATAAGGATTGAACAAGTTCTACACTCCTTTCACTTGTTTTACTGATATGTATGAGGAATAAAGAGGTGGTATGAGAGTCTTTTTCATCTTTTTTAAAAAAATGAAAGATTAATATTGACTATTAGTATATATAGTTGTAATATAGAACAAGTCGCCGATGACATTAACGTCGCAAGCGACAAACGAAATAAAAAACTTAGTTGACATTAACTAACGAAGATGTTAACATAAGGAAGTCGCAAATGAGCGACCAAGTAGTTCTTTGAAAACTGAACGAAACAAAC
>NZ_JAKUFQ010000217.1:0-2387 GCF_022663475.1 Bacillus cereus group sp. BfR-BA-01382 | reverse complement strand
TTGCTTAGCGTGGGTTTTTTCTGAAATGCTGGCGATACCCCTATTAACTCTTCACGAGACAAGTAAACGGACCTTTATTTAATACTTAAATTATTATTCCGATTTTTACCACAAATTCTTTTTAATTGTATAGCAGGTGAGAATTTTCTGTACTTATTTCGTTTTAGCTTCCATACTTTATGTATGTAGTGCATTCTTATCAATTTTCCCCATTACTTTAACTCGTAGGGGCATTAATTTTAGAACTCTGCTAATGGATAAGCAAGTTAATAATTATACTTGAAAATGGAGTGATACGATGAATAAGACGTATGATGTCATCATTACCGGTGCTAGATGTGCCGGCTCTACCCTGGCAATTTATCTTGCTAAGGCAGGTTTCCATGTGTTGTTAGTGGACCGAGCGAATTTTCCAAGGGACACATTATCAACCCATACCTTTTTCAATAATACTGTCGCTCTTCTTCGAGAAACCGGTGTCCTGGACAAGTTATTGGAAACAAAAGTACCGCCGGTACGGGATATTAAATTTCAATTTGAGGATACCGTGATAGAAGGTCTCATCCCTGAGGTTTACGGAGAGGAAAGTTGTTATTGTATTAGAAGAACTTATCTCGATCATATTCTACTTGAACAAGCCAAATCCCAAATGAATGTGACTGTTTTAGAAGGATTTCGTGTGACGGATGTCATCCGTGATGACGAAACAGTGATAGGCGTGAAAGGTTTAGACGGCGACAACGAGAAACAAGAATTTTTAGCTCGCCTGGTAGTCGGGGCAGACGGCCGATCCTCTATTATTCGCAAGCTGGTAAAAAGTGAACTCAAAATAAGTATTCCGGCAACAGTCGGCATCTATTTCGGGTATTTCTCTGGATTTCGCCACGATAATGTCCCTAAATTTGAAGTATACAAGATAAAAGATAACACAGCCATTCTCTTTCCAACGAATGATGATTTATATGTAATTGTCGGCATTTTCCCATTAGAAAATAAGGAATTGATAGAACGGTTGAAATTAAATCCGGAAAGCTGTCTACGCAATTTCTTTACAGGTAACTTTCCGAATACAACAATTGGGGCGCGCTTGAAAAATGCAGAACTAGTAGAACCGGTCAAAGGCATTCTCGGATATGATAATTACTGGTATAAAGGAATGGGAAAAGGATGGGCGTTGGTTGGAGATGCAGTTTGTTTTAAAGATCCTGGCATGGCGCAGGGTATCCATGATGCTATATGTGGAGCACGTATATTATCCAATATTCTATCAAAATATAAGGGACAATTCGATCAATCAAATCAATCAAATCAAATGTCTGAAGAATATCAAAAGGCAATAGAAGATGAGTTTATGGTTCGGTTTCACATGGGATGCCAAATTTCGAAGAATGAACGCATATCTGAACAACAGGATGCTGTCAACAAGCTAATCAGTTCCCATCCAGAGGCTATAGAGAAGTTTTTAGGGATTTACAATTATGCAAACGAGCCCGCTGCTTTAGAAAAAGAACTCGCACGAATTATGCAATCGATCTAGCAATGATTTTAGAGATTAAGTGATTTAAGGGGTAGCACGCACATTTTAACTTTTTTATAAGCTAAGGGATTCTCAAAACTCAATAACACGATTTGAATTGAGTTTTTGATTTAAGGATGAGTTTTGAGACACTATTTAGGCTCTTTTCAGCACCTTTTACATTGGAACGCACTTGTCTCAAATACATACGTTTTTGAGATCAGATGATTCTCTTAGAGTAGTAAAATCAACGTTTTTTCATGTTGAATTTTGCTTAGCATATATTTTCGTTAAAATGTTGGTGATACGCCTATCAAAAATCACAAATAAAAAAAGATAAGATCGGCGAACACGATCTTATCTTTAGCACAAGGAGTAAACAAAAGGATAACCATCATATTTTTATTATAATTTATTTTTTGTTAATTTTGAATATTAGAACCATACTTAACAAGTATATCTATATTGAGAAATTTATTACAACATTAGTTATAAATGATTCAAAACTCCAAAGTAAACTTTTAGCCAAAAGTTTACTTTCAAATTAGAAAAGATTAGGTCCTCAATAGGTTTTACCCCAGCCATAAACCTTACGTTCAAAAACAAAGGGTAATTCAACTATCAAACTTATATAAAATGTTAATTTTGTCTAAGCATCCATTAGGATATACAATTAATTATCTATTTTTCTTTACATAATCTCCAGATACAGCCCATATCAACTATAGATTCTTGCCTTATGCTAAATGTAATCAAAAAACAAGTAGATAAAGATAATGACTAAAACATTAACTCTAGATACTTTTTTGATGAATATTACAAATAAACAGGAGGTAATGAAAAATGATTAAAACATTATTAGCAGGAGCAT
>NZ_JAKUFQ010000216.1:0-2411 GCF_022663475.1 Bacillus cereus group sp. BfR-BA-01382 | reverse complement strand
GCAACCAATCTCCTTTTACTTTTTTCCACTCTTTATATTGAAAGGCTCTAGCATATAGGGATAATCCGATTGGATCAATTTTATTCTGCTGTATTTGATTTAATATATTTTGTAAATTATTATTAATTTCTTTTTCAATAGCACTTTTTAAATTATTTATATTTTTTTTATTATCATATTGCCCCTTAACTAAATTCGTATTGGTTTTTTCTATTAAAGCTATATTAGCATGTATATTGAAATTAAATACAAACTTTCCGTTTTGAAAAGTAACATCTACCTTCCTTGTCGCGTTCTGTACGAAGATAGAAGTGTTTGTTTTTTTGTTTGCTTTTTTAGGGGGAAGCGCAAGGTGTAGTATCATTCGGCCGTTACTTTTTGGCTTATTTATAAGATTGAAAAATTTAACATCTTTTTTAGGGATATGAGTTAAATATTTCCCTTTTCGATTTAACAATGCAATTCCTACTGTGTCGATTTCATTCATTGTTTTTTTAATAATTGGAACAGTTTGTGTCATTCCTTCTTCATTTTTTTCCCTCATTAATTGTTGAATTGTAGAAGAGACGGATTGGTTATTTTGAATAGAGGATTCGATTACACCATTTATATAAGATGAAAGTGATGGTTTACTAGGCTTGTGAATTTTAAAGATTTCTTCTACAGGTCCATCTACAAGTACTACTTTAGCATTAATGGTAGCATAAGGATCACGGTAAGAAGAATCAAGCTCCTGCAACCAATTTGCTTCTTGCGCTAATTTTTTCCCAATTAAAATGATTTCAGCTTTGGAAGCTGTCATAAAGCCCGTTAACTTCGTATCTATCTTACTGAATCCAGTATATACAGTTGATGCTTGTGTCCAATGTTCTATAGTACTTTTTGGTTGTTTATGATGAAAGAGTGGTATGCTTGTTCCAACTTTTATATCTCCATTAGGGGTTCTATCCAAGCCAATTAACAGGATTAATGAAACCCTCTCAAGAGGAATTCTCTGACTACAACCAATTATATATACACAACAAATTACAATCCATATCCATTTTCGAATCAAAGTTGTTTCCTCCTAGTAATCCAAGTAAAAAGAATACTGTAAGCGAAAAATAAGATTGGTAATAGAATAAAGAAAACGACATTTAAAATATCCATAAGAGAATATATAAACAAATATTGATCCACATTGGGATTTAGAAAAATAAATAAGCCGACTATTAATAACATAAAACCAACCAGCACCCAATTGCGAGCGTTTTTTTGAAGTAAAGTGGTCACAGATTCAAAACTGAAAAATAAATACGGATATATCGTAGTGGAAAATACAATTAAATAGTAAGCGATATATATAATTTCTAATCGTTCTATGAAAGAAAAACGAACCCCTTTTAACAGATGAAATACTGGCCAAATCACGTCTTTTATCCCCTCCGGACTAAAGTATATATAAGAAAGGATAGTCACATATAGGTAGAGAAACATGGTTCCAGTATTCGCAATGAGTAGTCCTTTAATAGCGTGTTGTTTTTTTTGTAAGAACGGATAAATAAAATATGCAATTTCTAAGCCTGCATAAGGGGTAATGGTTTCTTTCGTTGCTTTTACAATAGGGTATATACCATCTTTAAAAATAGGTAGTAGGTGTAATGGAGCATACATACTCTTTAATGAAAAAAGAAGAAATAATGGCATCCAGGTAGTGAAGAAGAAAACAAGCATAGAATAACTAGTAAGAGCCCTTAAACCACTCAGGGCCAAAATAATAAAAGGTAATAGTAATAATATGGTGATTTGATAAGCAGGAGGGGAAGGGAATATCCATACTTTTACAATATCAGTTGCTTTTAATAAAGTATTAAAGCCAACAAAAAATAGATAAAAGGCATATAAAAGAAAAAGGATTGTCCCTATCCATTTACCAAAGTATGTTTTTAAGATTTGTGAGAAATTTTTATCAGGATTTTTTTGTAACATTAATATAATAAATACGCCGATTATAGAAGTAGTTATCCATCCAAGGATGATAGATATCCAACCATCTGTGCCAGCGGTAGTAGCAAGTGGACTTGGCATAATTAACATACCTGATGCAAGTTGCAGTGAATGGATGAAAACAATAAATTCAAATAAAGTTATGTTTTGAAATTTAAGATTCCCCATGCGAACCACCTTCTTTTTTCTTTTTTTGTTTCGGCTGTCCTGTACTCGAGCGGGTAGTGATCATAGAAATAGGAAATCTTACAAAAGAATCTTTTAACTCTTGAAGCCGAAATGGTGCGATTGGCAATCCGTATGGTGAACCATACGAAGTTAGTGAAACAAAATGAGCAAATAAAAGCATTAATCCACTAACAATACCTACAATCCCATAAAAGTAAGCCAATAACATCATTGGAAAACGGATAAGGCGTATAGAA
>NZ_JAKUFQ010000215.1:0-2414 GCF_022663475.1 Bacillus cereus group sp. BfR-BA-01382 | reverse complement strand
TTTTATAACGTTCATGAAACCCTCAGTGTGTGATAGTAACTTTCGTTACACTCATAAATCCCATTATAAAATTTTTCTATTTTTTTATAATTATATTGTAAAGCTAGAAATGAATTGATTTATTTTTTTAGTTAATCCTTGATTAATATATCTATTATGGAATATGCCATAATAATGAACAATTCATTCGTAAAACCTCTAAAATAAGTGCCTAAAGCATGCGATCAGATACAACTATAACTTTCTCCTCATTACATTTTGCCTTCGACTCCAACGTTATTGAAATTACATCTAAGATACATCAAAAAATTATTGCCTTCTTTATACTACATATGCCAGTTCAAAGTGTCATTCGTTCTTCTGAAAAGAATACGTTTTGTTTTTATTAGCTAGTTTCTACTGTTGGAACAAATTTAGCTTTTTTATAAATAAAAAGACTTCTTTAATTCCTAATCCCACATCATTCTCAACAGAAGTACCAATTTTCATTAATTCTTTTATGTATCATCTAACAGTCGTACTAATTCATAGGCTTTGCAAACAGCGTTCCACTATAGATTATAGATATTTTTGTTTGATCACCTATTATAACCATATTTCCGTTCGTTTGTTTCTTTTGTAGAATTCTATTTTGTTTGGACTAGAGTAATTCATTTCAAAAAACATATGCTTATATCCATCGTACTTCTCTCCGGACTAAGATTTCTATCTTGAATCTCCTTATATAAAAAAGAAGATTCTTTTAAATTACACTCATATTATCTCTTTACCAAAGCTTCTGCTCTATCCATCAAAAACATCGAATTAATTAATATGTAAATATGCAACTAAAAATTGATTCAAGTAGGCCCCATTACAAAATAACAACGCCTAAATAACACTTCTAAAACGTTCATATAATAAAACTATTGTATTTAATGTAACTTAAGAAAATTAAATATATAATTTTGGTTAAAAAATTTGATGTCTTACCATAAAAATTTAGAGTTAATTTCAAAAATAAAACAAGAGCACTAAAGGTTATTCATTATCTATTTAAATATCTTACTTTTAAACTTTAAGCCAGCATTCCTGTGATCCTCCGTGAACGCATAGCGTTCACGGAGGATCACTTACTACATTCCTACTATAAACAGTAAAAGTATGTAAACCGATTAACACCCTAGATATATATCCAATCCCAAATCATATTATATTAGTTGCTTCAGAAAGTAGTTTTATTTTTCAAAGTATGTTACCAATGAACCTCCTAAAAAACACCTTTTCAACATAGCTTTATATTGCCACTATGATTTAAGTATGTATGTAGAGACTACTTTGATATCTATGTGATTTTTTATATAGAAATACTTCAATTGAAATTCTTTACAGCCTATATAAACTACTTTTTTTATTATTGAGCTCGAAAAATAAATTTATAGGTTTTATCATTACGTAAACCATTTTCTCTTTAAAACCACCTTTAAATGTTTAACGCTTTAAAAACGCCTAGTGTTCATCTGCTAAGTTCGCCAGATAAACACCATAATAACGTTTGTTTAGCAAATATATATGAATCTGTAATTAATCCTGTTCAATTTTTATATTCAAATCAAATTTCATAGATTCTCTATTCTTTTAAAGGAGTGCTGCAGATACAAATAGAACATATACAACAAAATACATAGTGTAACTTGATATGTAGAGGGTTAATTTGCATACTACTTTTTTAGTCTTTTAGTTATAGTTATCATCAAAATAGCCAAAAACAAACTTATATAATAAAGATCTCAGTTTAAAACCGTCTTTCAATGCGTTACTACACCAAAAAACATCTAATCTTCCAATCTCATTTCTTTTATCAGCTATTTGTTTATAAAAAACATTGTAATCGTTGATATAAAGGGGTTTAACGCATTAATAACGCCTAGCGTTCACATAATATCAAACACCGAAATAACACCTTTATAACGTTTATTCGGCTAACCATTTTAACTATTTAAGTATGTATAAGTCATATTCGTAATTAATCTTATTTGCTTTCTAATTTTCTTCCTCCTGATTAAAATGTATACCTCATTCCACTAGATATCCCTTGGATTCCCAAAATATATCATCAATAGTCTATCCGTAAACCATAGAAACAACATGATATTTTAAAAGGCATCTTCGACAAACGTATTCCTCCCACCAATAACGCCTTTTATATTTTACGGATATTTAAAAGATATCTAATATATTTCTAAAAATACAAAGGATCAGAAATATCCCGAAATAACCCCGCCTATCTCGATTTAGTATCTAATTTATATTTTATTTATATCTTTTATTCATAAACCTTATAAAACCCTTGTTGTTAAAGTTTTTATGGGTTATAATATATTTATTAAATATAAATTAGAAATAAATTTCATAGAGGTGATGTATAATGGCAA
>NZ_JAKUFQ010000214.1:0-2574 GCF_022663475.1 Bacillus cereus group sp. BfR-BA-01382 | reverse complement strand
TTGTCTAGCATCTAAAAATAAAAATTGACGTTTCACGTTGTTTGTTTCGTTCAGTTTTCAAAGAACTACTTGGTCGCTCATTTGCGACTTCCTTATGTTAACATCTTCGTTAGTTAATGTCAACTAAGTTTTTTATTTCGTTTGTCGCTTTCGACGTTATTGTCATCGGCGACTTGTTCTATATTACACTTCATTTATATAATCGTCAATACATTATTTTAAAAAACTTTATATTTTATAGAATTCATTTACGTAATCAAATTATCTATTTACGTATTTCTTCTATAGTTATATACAAGCACCCCACAGAACTATCTATAGGGTGCTATTCCATCATAAAAGCTATTGTTCTTTTGACGGCACTGAACAACTTCCATCAGTACAAGAAAGGTCGCTTCCACCATCTACTGAAAGTTCCTGTAACTTCGGTGCAGGATTCTCTTCTTCCCAAACTTGCTGGAGTGCACCAACAAAAGTTTCAAGTGGTTGTGCACCTGAAATAGCATACTTTTGATTAATAATAAAATAAGGCACTCCCGAAATTTGATATTGCTGAGCAATCGCTTCTTCAATTCTAACATCATTTGCGTACGCATTTTTATCATTAATAACATTTAAAGCTTCTTGCTTATCTAAACCTGAAGCTTCAGCAATAGTAGCAAGTGTATCCACATCACTTAAATTTTTCGATTCAGTGAAATATGCAAAAAGTAGATTTTCCGTAATCTCCTTTTCTTTTCCATGATTCTTTGCAAACTTCGCAAGACGATGCGCATCAAACGTATTCGTCGGCTTCATCTCATCAAAATTAAAACTTAAACCCATACTAGCTGCATGATTTCCTAGCTGTACGTTATTACGCTTAGCTTCTTCAATACTAATCCCATACTTTGATGCAAGCACTTCATTAATACTTGTTCCAGAGTAAACGGGAGTATTCGGATCCAACTCAAAACTTTTAAACTCAACTTCAACATCCTTCTTATGTGGAAATTGCTCTAAAGCCATCTCTAATCTACGTTTCCCAATATAGCAAAATGGGCATACAAAATCCGACCAAACCTCAATTTTCATATAAACACCTCATTAACATTTAGTTTTCAATCATTGTAGCACTGAGATTAAGGAATTCAAAAGTTTTTGCTCTATCTCCTTCATATAGTACATACAAAAATACACTTATAGCAGACTACCTAATTAACAAAAAAACGATAATCAAAAGGATTAACTATTATCCCTCCGATTATCGTCTATATAAATGCAACAACTTTAATTATGCCGGAATATACTTCCCTACGAACTTCCATACGGTATTCCAATATTTATTCGAATCTACTTTCTCCGCTTCTCCATGCCCAGCACCTGGAACAATTAATTTCTCTTTTTCTACTTTTGCAGCATTATATACTTCATCTAACATTTCAAAAGGAACGAATGTATCAGCATCCCCATGAATGAATAGCATAGGTGTTTTACTTTTCGCTACTTGTTTTACAGCTGAAGCTTCTTCTAAATCATATCCAGCTCTTAATTTTGTAACTGTATTTGCCGCATTCATAACAGGAAACTTCGGCAAGTGGAATAAATCTTTTAGCTGATAAGTAAATTCATCAATAACGGTTGAGTATCCACAATCTTCAATAATAACTTTAACATTAGAAGGTAAATCTTCTCCTGAAGTCATCATTACAGTTGCCCCGCCCATTGAAACACCAAATAGAGCTATTTCAGCATTAGGATCTTTCTTTAAGATTTGTTGAATCCAAATCAAAACATCTTTACGATCATGCCAGCCCATACCAACATAATCCCCTTCACTATTTCCGTGCCCACGAAGGTCTGGTGCTATGACATTATAGCCTTGTTCATAAAAGTTACGAATATATTTCGTCATTTCTGATGCTCTACCATTGTATCCATGAACCACAATTGTCCATTTATGACTAGATTGTTCATTCATATATTCATAGCCTTTTAAATTCATTTTATCGAAAGAACGTATAGTTAATGTGTTAGGTTTATACTTCGATACGAAGTTCGCATTCTTTTCTTCATTTGTAGCCAATACATCTCCCGATGCATTTACCGTTTCTACTAAATGAGGATTATCTTGTAAAAACTCTTTTTCTTGTTTCGCATTCAACGCGTAGTTATAAAAATAATTCCCAACTAACATATACACGATTACTAGAAGGACTAAGACTACTATAGTAATTATACCTATCCTTTTCATATTATCTCCTTTTCTAACTTAAATCTTCTTATATTAAAGTACATCAAAAAAACAACTGTACTATTTTAACACACTGGTGAATTTTATCTTTAAGAAATAAAATAGAAAATCTTAAATTACATATCAAAAATCACGAAAGAAATCGAATAAAACTTATATAGATATGTAATTAGCTTTGAAAAAAAGTTACAAAACACAAAAAAGACGAGTCATTCTGACTCGTCTTAAGCTTGCTTGGCGACGTCCTACTCTCACAGGGACAAGGTCCCAACTACCATCGGCGCTAGAGAGCTTAACTTCCGTGTTCGGTATGGGAACGGGTGTGACCTCTCTGCCATCAT
>NZ_JAKUFQ010000213.1:0-2582 GCF_022663475.1 Bacillus cereus group sp. BfR-BA-01382 | reverse complement strand
AATTAATGCTTTAACTGTCTCTACATGATTTTGGTACGTCGCTGCAAGGACAGGCGTTTCTCCGTTGTCACCTTCTACGTTTATATTCGCTCCATCCTGAATCAACTTCATAGCTGTCTCTGTGTCTCCAAGAGTAGCTGAAAGTAACAACTGTTTGTCCATTAAATTTATACTTTTCTCTTCTTTAGATTCTTCCTGTTCTTTATGCTTCTCTTTTTTCTTTTCATTTTTCACATGAACCGGTTTCGATTCTGGTTCTTCTTGCTTATCGCAAGCCACTACCGTCATTAAAAGTCCTAATAAAATACATAATAAAATTTTTTGTTTTCTCACAACTACAGCTCCTATGAAAGATAATGTTTTCTTAACCATTCCTCCATCACATACAATAACTCTTCTTGAGTACATTTATCCATAAGCCCTTTAGATTCCTTCTTTAATCAGATTATCTTAAGCTTATACTATGTTTCTCAACCTATTGAAATGATACGCCTGATGGCCCCATCATTAACATTATGAAGCAATTAGTTTAGCACGTTTTTACCGCATTTGTATACATTTCTAAAAAGTACATAAAGTGAAACTTTAATTAGTGGGGGTTTTGTTCATCCACCACTAATTATTAGCCCACACCAATCGGGCTTTTACGGGCAGTTGATCTCCACCTAAATTCTTTGCTTTCACTAAATTTTGAGGTGGGGATCTTACTGCCCGTTAATGCGGGATAAATGATTGCTTTAGGTTACTATATTCCATTGTAACCGTTCTTCTAAAAATTTTACACCTTTTCTATATTTGCACCTGAGTAATAATAGAAAAAGACAACTATATAGTTGTCTTTTTCTATTATTAATGATGTCCACCATGATTTCCTGCTTTCGGTTTCCCCATCATCTCTTTATTCATTTCCCATTTATGCTCTGCTAGCTCTTTATACGAAAGAACTTTCCCCTTATAGTTAGATACAAAGCTCTCTGCATCTTTTTTATTTTTAAATGAAATGACATTATAAGCCATCGGTGTCGTTATTGTTTTATCATATACGTAAGTAGCGTCTTCTAACGAAATCCAATCTTTCGAATCATAATCTCGAACAAATTTCTCTTTCGTCTTTTCATCTGAGTTGATCTCCATCCATTTATACATACAACCGATATCATCAAACTTTAACGCTTTTCCATTTTCTAAAATAATTTCTGTTGCAAATTGATTATCTGTTACCCCAATTTGACAAATATCACATTTATCATGTTTCTCATCAATGGCAACAGCTGCTGTTTCCTTTTTCCCACACCCGACTACTGTAAATATGAAACATAAACATATAGCAAGTACAACATATTTTACTTTCATCAATATTCCTCCCTAGAAACCGTATACTTCACGAAAAGAATACCAAAAGGTTGTGTGAGATTTGTGAAAAAACAATGTGCTTTTTGTAATATAGGAAACAAAAAAAGATGTGTAGTTATTTCTACACATCTCTCATCACTCGCAGCCTGTAATTAACAAATCATCTTCTAACTTAACTAATAATGTATCCGCACTAATTTCCTGTCCAACTTCTACATTTACCAATCTTATATTTCCACTAATCCCGACTGCAATTTTTTTTAGCTCACCGTCATTTTTTCGGATCATCAGTAATTTTTCCCATTCATATACGTAAGAAGATTCATTAATAAAAATCTCCTCTACTTTTCCTTCATAAGAGCTATAAATCTCTTCAATTCTCGTTTTCATATAACATCTACTCCCTATTTCACACTTCACTATTTTCATCTTATTCTACCATTCTTACGAGGAGCAGCTTACTTTTTAAAAATTCAAATTAACTACCGTGAACAAAATGAACAAAATAAAAATTATGCTTCTAATGATGTTATTTTTCAAATTATTTACCATTTGAATAGATGCTTTTATTATAAATAAAAAACCTTTTTCTGAATTTTTATTCTATTTTGAAAGCGCAATCATTCTTTTGAGGGGGAAATTACATGTTAGCACTACTTGGATTTGCGATGGTATTTGTCTTTATGTTTTTAATTATGACGAAACGTATGTCAGCGCTAGTAGCATTAATATTAATTCCGAGTGTTTTTGCATTAATTGGCGGATTCTATGCCAATATGGGGCCTATGATGTTAGAGGGAATTCAAAAATTAGCACCTACTGGTATTATGCTTATGTTCGCTATTTTATATTTTGGGATTATGATTGATAGCGGTTTATTCGATCCTGTCATTAGTAAGATTTTAAAATTTGTAAAAGGAGATCCTTTAAAAATCGTTGTCGGAACGGCTATATTGACTATTATCGTTTCTCTAGATGGTGACGGTACAACAACATACATGATTACAGTTTCCGCAATGTATCCACTATATAAGCGCCTTGGAATGAACCCCCTCATATTAGCTGGAGTTGTTATGTTAGGGGCGGGGGTAACAAATCTTACACCTTGGGGTGGACCCACAGCTCGTGTTATGAGCGCACTTGGGCTTGATGCTTCCGAATTATTTACACCTCTTATTCCAGGAATGATTACTGGTGCAATTTGGGTTGTTTTCGTTGCCTACTATCTT
>NZ_JAKUFQ010000212.1:0-2621 GCF_022663475.1 Bacillus cereus group sp. BfR-BA-01382 | reverse complement strand
GTCGATGAAAAAGTGAATGAAATGAAGCAACATAAAGAGAACATCGATCAAAAGGTTAATGAACTTAAGGAAGTAAAAAAACAAGTAGATGAAAAATTAGCTGAGTTAAAGAAAGCGAAACAAACTGCTGAGGACAAACTTGCTGAGTTAAAAGAAAACAAGCCGAATACTGGTAACACGTTAGAGGAACTTAAGAAAATTAAAGGCAATTTAGACAGTCTTTCCGCTAACTTAGAACTAGCTAAACAAGATGTGAAAAACAAACTAGCTGCATTACAAGAAGCTAGACAAGATTTAATCAATAAAATTAACGAAATTAAACAATCAAAACAAACTGTTTCAGACGATTTATCAAAGAAAAAACAAGACTTAGATATTAAAATCAACGACTTTAAACACACTGAGAAAAAAATTGATGACAAATTAGCTGAGATACATACAACGAAGCAAAATGTTGATAATAAGATTAATGAAGTATCACAGGCTAAACAAACTAATGGTACTAAAAACAATAACGCTAAAGAACTTCCTAACGCTGGTAGCGAGCAATCAAACAATATGGCTCTAGGAATGCTATCTGTATTAGGCGGTGTTTTATTACTTACTCGTAATAAAATTAAAACGTTATTCTCTAAATAAATCCATTAAAAAAAAGGAAACCCGCACATACATGTACGGGTTTCCTTTTTTTATATTAACTGTCCATCTCGAAGCATCAATATACGATCACATACATCAAGCATTCTTTCATCATGTGTAATCATAATTGCTGCTTTTTGGCTCTCTTTCACTTCACGTTTCATCATTTCTACAACTTCACGTGCACGTTTTGAGTCTAAGCTTGCCGTTGGCTCATCCGCTAATATTAAATCTGGGTTGTTCATGAACGCACGAGCGATTGCTACCCTTTGTTTTTCCCCGCCAGATAGTTGATTTGGATAATGATTCTTTCTTTCTCCTAATCCAAATGCCGCTAATAAATGATCTGCACGCTTTTCCGATTCTTGTTTACTTTCTTTTTTCAGCTTTGCAATGTAAAGCAATTGTTCTTTCACATTTAAATATGGAACAAGATTTGCAAACTGGAAAATGAAGCCGATTTTTTTCAAACGAATGTCTGTCATTTCCTTCTCTGATAACTGTGTAATATTTTGCTCACGAATGTAAATATCCCCTTTTGATGGTGATAATAATGCACCCGCGATTGATAATAACGTACTTTTCCCTGATCCAGAAGGACCGACGATTCCGATAAATTCTCCGGCTTTCACATCAAGCGATATCGGATGAAGGGCTGTTACTTCCGTATTCCCTTCTCCGTACACTTTACTTACTTTGTCTAATTTTAATAATGAAGTCATTACATCCCGCCTCCAATTGCCTCTAGCGCATCAACTTTTAATACTTGGTATAACGAAATAAGTGTTCCTAAAATACTAATTACGATAAAGATTGCTGCATATTGTGCAATCATCGGTGTTGTTAATAAGAACGGCATACCTGCTGGTAAAATTTGTTCTAACCCTTGTACAAGAACGATACTGATTACCATCGCAACGACTGATAAGAATAACGCCTGCACGACTAAGCTATTTGCTAAATACGAGTTCTTTGTACCGATTGCTTTTAATACACCTAATTGCTGTGTTTTTTGCAGTGTAATGACGTAGAAGAATACACCAATTAGTAATGCAGCGATAACAAGTAAGAATGCAATGATCATTGTTAATGTTCCTTGCTCTTCTTTAAACCCTGGAATACTTTGCAGCACTTCTTTTTTGTCAATTACGTGTGCATTTTTTACTTCTTTATCTGTATTAAGTGCGATTGCACTATAATCTTTTTGGTTTGGTTGTGAAATAGCGCCCCATACGTCTTCATTTACATAAACGACTGGTGTATGGCTAAACATTTGATCTTTCGTAAATCCGACGATTGTAAATTCTTTCTTTGAAACAGGATCGATAATTGTATCCCCAATATCGATTCCTTTTTCTTTAATTGATTCATCAGCAACCATTTCATTATTTGCTGTACCTAATTTCTCACCTTTTACAATGTTCGGTTCTAAAAATGAATCACGTTCACTTGAAAAAATAGCGATATCAACCTTTTTCGAACTATCTTTCTTTTCATACGTTGAAACTTTCACCCGAAATGGAACTGCCTCTTTCTCGTCCACTTGATTTACTACGTTATCTACATCGTCTTTCTTAATTTGTGAACGAAGTAATTTATTTTCCGCATCATCTGCTAAAACGAACTTATTTGCCTCCATATTTTGAATCGATGAAGCATTATCATATGATAATCCATTTGCTAATCCTGAAATAACAAGAACTAAAAATGATAATAAAACCATGATAAGTCCGATTAATCCGTATCTTAATTTTGATTGTTTCAATTCACGCAGAGCTAAAAACATTATGCTCGCTCCTTCCTCTTTCTTTCTATGCACTTATCATAAAAAAGAAATATGAACGGAATATGAACAGAAGATTACAAAGGGAAAATTAAATTACATCTGATACTTTTTGAGCGCGGAAAAGGTGCGGCTTTATAGCAGAAATGGGAGTACGTGAAATTTATATCAGCGATTTTTCAAATATATCAGCGCAAAT
>NZ_JAKUFQ010000211.1:0-2737 GCF_022663475.1 Bacillus cereus group sp. BfR-BA-01382 | reverse complement strand
ATTCAAATATCCTCGTGCTAATGCGATACCTCCTATATAAAGTTCACCTACTGTCCCAATAGGGACAAGTTTTTTAGCTTCATTTAATACATATACCTCTACATTGGGAATAGATCGACCAATAGGTGGTGTCCCTTTGCCGCTATAAATGTCTATAGTAGCAACCGATGCTTCTGTTGGACCATATGCATTTATAAAGAGGTGATTTTTCACCCATCGTTTTGCCACTTGTTCACTACAGACTGAACCCGCAGAAATAACAGTTTGTAATTCCTCAAATTTAGATTCATCTAACAGATTTAGTACCGTAGGGGGTAAAAATGCATGCGTAATTTTTTTTTCTAGCAAAAACTGGGTAAGTGGCTCGACTGGCATAATATCTTGTTGACCACATACATATAAAGTTCCACCAGACACCAGAGTTGCGAAGATATCATATAGTGAAACATCAAATGCAATTGAAGAAAACTGAACTACCTTACTACCCGTATTTAATTTTGTAAAATTAATGCTGGCATTAATAAAATTACATAGACCTTTTTGTTCATAAAGGACACCCTTTGGATTTCCTGTGGATCCAGATGTATAAATTACATATGCCAAATTATCTGGTTTAACTTCAATTGTAGGATTTATATTTTTTTCTCTCGAAATATTCATTTCATGTTCTTTTATATCAATACAATCTATTTCTTTAGGTATCCACTGTGTTAGATGACTTTGTGTCAGCAATACTTGTATGTTGGCATCTTTCAAGATATATTCAAGCCTCTTTGTTGGATATGCGGGATCTAGTGGGACATATGCGCCACCAGCTTTTATTATTCCTAATATACTTACAATCATCTCTAAAGAACGTTCTATATAAACCCCTACCATACTTTCAGGGCCTATGTTTCGTTTTTGTAGATAAAAAGCTAATTGATTTACTTTTTCATTTAATTCCTTATAAGTTAACTGTTGATCTTTATATACCAACGCAACAGAATCTGGATTCTGAATTACTTGCTGTTCAAATAACTCTTGAATCACTACATCTTTTTGATAATTGCCCTCTATGTTAGTCCATTCATGTAATAATTGCTTTTCTTCGTTCTTAGTGAGTATTCTTAGATTCTCAATAGGTTCCTCCGGAAATTGTAAAATTTCATCTAGCCAAATTTCAAAAGATTGAGCCATTCTTTTTATTGTAGAAACCTTAAATAAGTCTGTATTATATTCAAAATCCACTTGTAATCCTGTTGGTATCTCTTCCGTTGCTATAGTTATATCAAACTTTGCACCATTCATATGTCTAGGGATTTTTTCTACGCTATGATCTAATAATTTTGGTAACTCTTTTAATTGATTGTGAAAAACAAACATTGTCTGAAATAATGGAGAATAACTCATATCACGTTCTGGTTGTATAGCTTCTATAACTTTTTCAAAAGGAACGTCCTGGTTTTCTTGTGCATCTAACATTTTTTTCTTTATTTGTTGGACCAATTCTTTAAATGTTATATTATTTGAGCAATCTGCACGATAGACTACAGTATTTGCAAAGAATCCAATAAGATCTTCAACTCCTGGATAATTCCTATTTGCAATCGGGCTGCCTACTAAAATATCTTTTTGATTGGTATAACGAGAAAGAAACCCTTGATAACTTGCTAATAATGTGGCGAATAATGTAACGCCTTCCTTAGAATTGAATACTTTTATTTTTTCTAACAATTTATTGGGTATGACAATTTGATACGTATCTCCATTATAGCTTTGTATTATTGGACGAGGATAATCCAATGGGAGTTCCAATATAGGAAGTAAACCGCGTAATTCTTTCCCCCAATATGCTATTTGTTTTTGTATAATGTCTTCTGTTAACCAACTTTTTTGCCATTTTGTAAAATCAATATACTGAACAGGTAAAGGGGGAAGCTTTTCAGTTTCGTTTTCTAAAAATGCCTGATAAAAACTCATCCATTCATTGATAAAGGTATCTAATGACCAGCGATCAAAAATAATATGATGGATGGTGCAAAGAAGTACTAACTCTTTATTGTCCATTACTATTAAATGAGTACGTAATAAAGGTCCTTGGCTTAAATCAAATGGCTTTTTAGCTTCTATTTTTGATATATTTTCTATTTTAGATGTTTTATCTTCAGGAGAAAGATAACGCAAATCAATTACTGATAAGGGAACTGTTATATCTTGTTGAACAATTTGCACTGGTTTTCCGTCAACTTCATGAAATACTGTCCGTAGAATTTCATGGCGATGTATTATTGCATTATATCCTTTTTTTAACATCTCAATGTTCCATTTTCCTTTTAAACGCCATGCAATCGGGACATTGTAAAGCGCACTATTTGTTACAATTTTATCCATTATCCATAAACGCTGTTGAGCGAAAGATAATGGTTCGTATTGTTCACGTTTAACTGATTGTAATGGTGTAAAAACATCGATCTCCCCCGTTTTTCCCAATAAAAATGTTAAACGTTTTGAGAAATGTTTAATGGTAGGGCATTCAAATATATCACGTATTTGTACTAGAATTGAAAAATCAACACCTAAACGTGAAGTTATTTTAGTTGCTAGGAGAGAGTGTCCACCTAACTCAAAAAAATTATCGTTTATTCCAATGACAGAGGAGTCAATCCCTAATACCTCTGACCAAATTTCTACCATTTTTTGCTCTACTCTATTCCGAGGTGCTATATATCCCTCGTTCGTTTGTATAATAGAGGCC
>NZ_JAKUFQ010000210.1:0-2769 GCF_022663475.1 Bacillus cereus group sp. BfR-BA-01382 | reverse complement strand
GGAAGTTAAGCTCTCTAGCGCCGATGGTAGTTGGGACCTTGTCCCTGTGAGAGTAGGACGTCGCCAAGCAACTTTAAGACAAGTCAGAATGACTTGTCTTTTTTGTGTTTTGTAAAATAAACTTGTAATTAATGTGGGCTCTATGAGTAAGTTTATCTAGCAAGAAACAACTTTATTTTATTAGAATTTCACATTTAAGTAGCATACCTTCAGAAAAATATGACTAAGCTTTAAAGTCTATTTGCTAACAAGAATATATATACGAAGTATTACCCTCTGGAGCCTACTCACACCCTCTTTTATTTCTGCAGTTGTTAAATGTCCATACCCTATAATAATTCGATTGTAATGTTTTCCTTTTTCAATGGCGTGATCTTCCACAGGATATACTTTCACTCCGAGTTGTTGGATTTTCTCAAGTAATTCTTTTGTGAATTGAACTTGATTGAATTCAACAATCAGATGTAATACTGTAAAATAACCGAAAATATTGATTGTATTTGAGAATGTTGATTTTAATTGCTGGATAAGGAAGTCTCTTCGATTTTTATAGATTTTTTTCATCTTCATAATATGCCGTTCCAAATAATCTTCAGCAATAAATTTAGAAAGGATAAGCTGATTTAAAGAAGGTGTATGTAAAACGGAATGAACATATAAAAGCATATGTTCAACAATCCAATGAACTCTATACGTTATTGTTACAAGCTGCGAAACGCTTTGTCACCGGAGAAACGAGACATGAGGGGATTGGGACGGCAAAAGAACTAATTACAAAAGGTTATCATACTTCACTAGAATACATAGGGGAAAATACTCTTGATATAGAGGGATGTTATAAAGCAAAAAAATGAGTTTTTGAATCTTATTGGGGACATAGGTACTCTATCTATGAAACAAACAGTATCACTTGATTTATCTCATATTGGATTGTCTATAGATCCAGAAATATCTTATATTCATTTAATGGAGTTGGCAGAGAAGGCGAAAGTACATGGAACTACCCTTATGATAAGTATGGAAGAATCATCTAAAGCAGCGGACATTCTTTCCATTTATAAAAAGGTAACTGAGCAATATCATAATGTAGGGATAACAATACAGGCACATTTATACCGCTCAAACAATGATATTCAAGAACTCCTTCATTATCCAGGAAAAATAAGAGTTGTAAAAGGTGCCTATCAAGAAGTTCCGGATATTGCTATGCCTAGATTAACTGATTTAAATCAACAGTATCTTCAAATTGTAGAAAAACTAGCTGAAAACCATCACCCTGTATCTATAGCTACACATGATGAAATTCTTATTAAAGAGATGGAGCAACGTCAATATTTTAGTCACCCTAATGTAGAAATAGAAATGTTATATGGAATTCGTCCGGATATGTTAAGAGATTTGAAAAACAAAGGACATAACGCTAGAGTATATTTGACTCGTGGAAAATAACGGTATTTATATTTATGTCATCGGATAGCCGAACATCCAGAAAATCTATATTATGCAGTGACAGATATGATACATTCACCTTTACCAGAGTAGAGAATATTGAATAGACATTTAATACTAAATGTAAAAATGATGTTGGTTGTTGCTTAAAAATAAGAGCCGGATTTTTCTTAGAATAGAAATTCCGGCCCATTTCATATTGAAATTTTTTTAGTATATATTTGCGTTAAAGGCGGACAGCACCTCTGTAGGTATTGAGGGGATTATGATTTATAATTGTGCAGCCGTCGTATACCTTGTTGTAGAATTGTTTTTGTATGGTTGTGTATTGTATTCTTAGGGGGAGATAGAAACAAAGGAAATTATGATTCTATATGTATTTTAAAAGGGGGATATATACTAGAAATGAAACTAAATGCTTTGTTAGTGAAAGGATTCGCTCTTTTAGCGGTAAAACGTAAATATAGGTATGGGATAAATATCTATTAATGTTATATAAAAAGTGAAGTAATGAAAGGAACGAGTATTCTGCATATGTTTGTTCGGTGCACTTGATCAATTGAGGTATGTATTTTTAATCCAGTATATGTGTTTAAAAAGGAAATGCTATTAATCAATTCAAACCTTGAGCATATCTTAAATGTTTATTAAGAGAATATAGCTGTATGGAAATAGATGATACTAAAGATGAAGGAGATATAAGGCTGATATTTCAGTGAAAAAGGGATAGTTAATAAATATATTAGTGTGCTTCTATATATTTACGAGTAAACAGATAAGCAACTATTACTTCATATAAGTAGAACTTGGGACTCTATAACTAGAGTAGTATATGAGTGTATTATGGATTTTTGTATCGTTGTCTGTTATAAGAATACGTATATCTTCAATCGTTTCTAATAGAGGGTGTGATAAACAAAGAGGTATTAATATTTATTAAAATAAGATTGTTAGTTTCGCTAGGTAAAAACTTCTGTACAAATTAAGTCTAGGGTTTAAATTAACTTGAATATATTTTGGAAGAATAGGTTAAATAGAAGCAGAAGGTAGCTTTTCGGTAATGAATCCTTGGAGAGGCGTATCTAGTTAAAAGAGCATAAAAATATTAACTTGAATATCTTTATAAAAAGATGTTGACGATTATACAAATGAAGTGTAATATAGAACAAGTCGCCGATGACATTAACGTCGCAAGCGACAAACGAAATAAAAAACTTAGTTGACATTGAAAGATGAAGATGTTAACATAAGGAAGTCGCAAATGAGCGACTAAGTAGTTCTTTGAAAACTGAACGAAACAAACAACGTGAAACGTCAATT
>NZ_JAKUFQ010000209.1:0-2815 GCF_022663475.1 Bacillus cereus group sp. BfR-BA-01382 | reverse complement strand
GTGTGACGTTCTAATATATTTGTAGCATTTATTAATACATTCATAGCTTCAATATCATCTTTTTCAGAGCGTGAGGTTACTTGTAATCTTGTAAAGCCCCTACCTCCTGCCACCTTTACGCAAATCGATGGATATTCTGCTTTTAAAGGGAATGTATTCCCATAACATTTAACGCCAAATATTTTAAAGAAACGTACAATATGAGGGATTGGATCAACGTAATCAGTCAAATATATCCCTCCTATTCTAAAATTAATCGAACCTGCGTTTTAGCTACCTGCTGCATACGCGGTTCTGCTCTATCTAATGCTCTGGCCATAATGTTATATCTGTTTTCTAAATGAGAAGCGTAAGAAACATCAGAACCGATTTCTAGGTTTGTTTGAGTTTCGCCCTCTGTCAACTCATGAACAACATCTGCTTCAGTAGCATCACGCTCACCTTTACCACTTTTATTGGTATAGGGAATGTTGGTTAAATAACCAATAGAGTTAATGTAAAGAGAAGTATCGATGTGGTTATCTTCTTGAGTTACTTCTTTTGCTTCATCTGCCCATACCATTCCAGCTGCTTCAACAGCTTTTTGACGAGCTTCTTTTAATTTCCCTGGTATTTGTCTAGCGAATTGGCGCGCTTGCGGATCTAACCTTACATTGATGTTAATCCCCATTTAATCACGCTCCTTTTTTAACTCCACTTCATAATGATGGAGTCTAATCTTGCTATATTCACGAGATAATTTCTTAACTCCATATACACCAGGTAGTAGAATGTTATCTTTTTTATCTCGTATATCCTTTATCTGCATGGTTTCTTCAATTTCTTGAGAAGCGGATAAGTAAAGGATTGGTTGGATAATAATATCGACACCGTTATCATTATTGGTCACTCGTTTTTCTATTTGATCAAAGCGACAATGGACATCTGGTATATCCTCCTGCCCGTATATATATCGACCATAATCATCTTGGCCAATAATAACGTTCTGTTTTATTAAAGTGCAGCGATGGACTAGCAAACTTTCAAATCTCATCGTTTCACCCTTGATGGTCCAGATACACCAAAGAAATTGAATCCGGTAATAGTATTATTTACCCGTAACGAGTCGAGAATTAAATCTAATTCTTTAATCCCTGTTCTATTTGCTCCGAATTTCATTTCATCTGCAGTATTCCCACCTAATGCATCGCGAAGTGTATAAGAGTAATTCCCTATTTTCTCGCTAGATGCTGTGCTCAGCTGCGCCTCTTTCGTTTCCGGATGGTCTTGGTACCAAAGATACTCAACGAGCAATACGGTAGCAGTAAGAAGGTCTGAGAGTGTCTGTTTATTCGTCTCATTTTCGAATGTACGTTTCACTTCTCTATGAATCCATGAAGCAGCACGGTCTATATATAACTGTAGTTTTTCATTAGAAAGAGAAGAAACCTCTATAAAAGAGGTCCTTTCTTTCACATCTGCAGGAGAAGCATACATATTACTTCACCTCAACGATAAAACCATATTCAATTCTATCTAATAACGTTTTTGATGGTGCTGCAGGTAGTTCTTTTTCTTGATTTCCAGCCAAAGTAAAAGACCCTTCCGCATAGCATTCTGCATACTGTGTGTTAGGGTCCTTCAATTTGTATTTGGCTGTCTCTGGAAGAACTTTTTCCTCTCGCAATTGCTTCTGTAAATCTTCTAATTGAGGAACTGTATAGTTATCATCTAACTGTTTTGGATCCAAAGAAGGATTTTCTTTAACAATATCTGCGATTAAATCTTTTTTGGCCATATCTTAGCCCTCCTTATTAGCGAGCTTGGTCAAGCGTTAGAATCATACGTGCATTGGGATCGAACGGAATAAAATCAGAAGTGACAGTTGCATATGATCCGTCTACTTGTGTTTTAACACTTCGGTCGCTTTCGACAGAGAATGGTTTGTACTGATATTCAGCTAATGCGAATCTTGTATCCACAAGCATGATACGTCCATCTGGTACATCTTCTGAAATGAATGGTGTTGTATGTAATACATCTGGCATACTTCCATTTTTTAATTCATTTAAGAAGATTAAATTACCGTTTGCTTCTTTTTGAGTTGCCCATTGTTCTGCAGTCTTTAAATTCATAACACTGCGATTGTAAGTGAATCCATATTTTTGATTAGCAAATTGTGTAGCATACCAAATATCTGAGATTTTCCAATCATTCGCAGTTTTCACACCTAATGTTGGAGCAGAATCCGTTCCATCTTTAAAGTAACCGTTTAATAATCGGTGAATTGCCAGCTTCTCATCAGTACGCCCAATTTGCATACCGCGTTTACGTAGATGTAATGCGAGCATATCAATTTTCATTGACTTTGCTTCGTCAGTGATTTCAATTCCGTTCCCACGTTTATATACATAGATTGTATGTTCTGTGTCTAGCTTTATTGCTACAACTGGAATTGGAGCACCTTGTCCAATGAAGCTTAAATCTAGATCATCGTTATCTTTATTCTCAAGCGTGTAGTATTGATAAGACATTTGATCCATAGGGATTACTTGGCCAACTAACTCAGAAGCACGACCAGCTGCAAGATATCCTTCACGGAAACCATCTTCTAATACTGCGTTAAATAGTGGTTTTGTATTGTCATTTTGATATAAAGCACGTACTTCTTGCGAGCCTATATCGTTAATTCCTAAGGCACGAATGGCATCTTTTAAAGTAACACCTTGTGCATCAAGATAAGAACGAAAAGTAGCAGAACTGTTTTTACTAATTAAATCTCCTGCTTGTCCTGCGATACGTCCGTTTTTAGCAGAAGCCTCTGCAATTGCACTTG
>NZ_JAKUFQ010000208.1:0-2836 GCF_022663475.1 Bacillus cereus group sp. BfR-BA-01382 | reverse complement strand
TTGTTGTTTCCGCCTTGATTGTCGTTTCCACCTTGGTTATCTAACGGCTTAATGCTACCTTTATCAAATGCAAATTGAATATCGTAAAAATGGTGATAATTCATTGAATCGATATCTACTTTTACTTTTGCATTTAACTTTTTCGATAAATCTGGCACTTCTACTTCCACTACGCGTGTATCAGCTTTTTTATCTTCACTTATTACATTTGCATCAACAAACGAACCATTTTTCTCAAATTCAAATTTTGTAATCCAAGAACTGTTCGTTAACGTAAATGATACATACTTCTTACCATCTTTTACTTTTAGCACACCTGGACTTTTTGTATATGTGTTCATCATTGAAATTTCGTCTGTTTGATCTTTTAACGCTTTAAAATTGATGCTGTATTCACCATCTTTAATTGTTTCAGCATCTGGTTTTTTATTTTCATCTGGTTTTTCTACTTCTGGTTTTTCTACTTCTGGTTTTTCTGCTTCCGGTTTTTCTACTTCTGGTTTTTTCTCTTCATTTTTAATTTGTTCAAGTTTATCTTGTTCAAATAAAAGTTGTACATCATGCGTTTGCTTATAATTTCTTGATGCCATTTCGATAAATACTTTTGTATTTAGTTTTTTAGATAAATCGTTTACTTCAAACTCTACTACTCTTGTATCTTTTTCCTTATCCTCACTCACTACTTTTGCATCAACAAATACGCCATCTTTTTCCGTTTGGAAATTTTTAATTAATGAGCTACTTTTTAGTGTTACAATTGCTTTTTTCTTACCGTTTTCTACTTTTAATACTCCTGGATTTACCATGTAAGTATTCATCTTAGATTCTTCATCTGTTTGATCTTTTAACACTTTAAATGGAATGCTGTACGCACCATCTGTAATTGTGTTAGAATTTGGTTGTTGATCTGGGTCAGGCTTTTGGTCGGGCTTCTGACCTGGATCGGTAGTTTCATTTGGATCTGGCTTATTAGCTGGGTCCTCTTTTTCATTTGGTTTTTCTACATGAATTGGTGTAATGCTATTTTGATCAAATGCAATACGAACGTCGTACTCATGATGATAATTTAAAAAATCAATATCTACTTTTACTTTTGCATTTAATACCTTCTCTACATCTTCTACATCAAATTCTACTACTCTTGTATCTTTTTCTTTATCTTCACTAATTACATTTGTCGCAACTAGCTTACCTGCTTTTTCTGTTTCAAACTTCGTAATCCATGAACTATTTGTTAATGTAAAGGATACTTTCTTTTTCCCATCCTTCACTTTTAAAGTTCCCGGGCTTACTGAATATTGATTCATCATTGATTCTTCATCTGATGTATCTTTTAAAACTTTGAAGCCAATTGAATATTCACCGTCAGCCAACTTGGTAGCTGCTTGAACTGCAAGTGGTTGTAATGTTGATACGAATGTAAATATCATTAAAAACATAGCAACAATAATTTTTGTATACCTGTTCAATGGAACGACTCTCCCTTTTGAAAATTATTTAATACTATTCCCATCAAATACAAAGCGAATATCATACGAAGCATTATAATTAATAATTGGAATATTAATTTTCACCTTGCCATTTAGTTTTTTTGACAAGTCAGCAACTTCAAATTCTACAACTCTAGTATTATCTTTTTTGTTTTCACTTAACACGGTTGTTTCTACAAATTGACCACCTTTTTCTACTTGGAAACTTTTAATAGAAGCACTATCTTTCACTTTAAATGAAACATATTGTTTTCCATTTTTAACTGTTAATGTTGCTGGGCTTTCAAAATAACTATTCATTCTAGACGATTCATCTTTATCGCCTTTCCATACAGTAAAAGCAATATTATATTTTCCATCAGCTAGTTTTGTAGCAGCCTTTGCATCTTGTAAACCTAGTGTTGCGATAAACGTAAATAAAACAGCAAATACGGCAATAATCATTTTAAATTGTTTAAACATATATTCATCACCCTTCAAAAGATTTATTTACTCAACTTCACTTTACGAATTAAGAAAGCACCTGAAATAAGAATTAACACTGCAAACAATCCAATACGTGCTTCATCGCCTGTTTTTGGATTATCTGTTTTTTCAGCTTTTCCATTTTCATTTTTTGTTTCTTTGTTCACTTCTTTAGCTGTTTCCTTACTCTCTACTTTTGTTTTCTCTTCTTTTACTTGTGTATCTGTTTTCGCTTGATCATTATTTTTTGTAGTAGCAGCTATGCCGTTATCGCCACCTACAGCTTTTACATTTGCATCAAAAGCAAAACGAATTGTGTAGTGGTGGTCATAGTTTGCATTTGGTACAACAACATGAATTTTTACAGCTGCCGGTTTGGATAAATCATCTACTTTAAACTCTACTGTTCTTTTATCTGCCGATTCATCTTTACTAACAACTTTCGCATCAACAAAATCCCCGTTCTCTGGTGCTTTAAATTCTGTAATCCAAGCACTATGATTCATCGGAACTTGTACTCTCATCTCACCGTTTTTCACTACTAATTTTGCTGGCTTTTCAAAATAGTCATTTGCCATTGAAGCTGAATCATTTTCCGCTTTTTGAATTACGTAATTAATATCGTAAGTACCATCAGCTAGTTTTGCTGAAGCATTTCCGTATGGCATTACAAGAAAAGCTAGCATACATACGAACGTTATAATAAAAGCGGGTAATACAGAAACCTTTTTCATTTTTCTTGTTTCCTCCTTGGTTATCTTTCATTTCACTTTTTGAAAATGATAATTATTCTCAATTTATAAGAAAAAAATAATCTCTTTTACCTATTATTTAATTAGCATTCTTTTATGTAACATAAGTATTATTGATTATCATTCTCA
>NZ_JAKUFQ010000207.1:0-2841 GCF_022663475.1 Bacillus cereus group sp. BfR-BA-01382 | reverse complement strand
AATGTGTTGAATATATTTTTTGCTTTGTATATAGGTTTATGTTTCGGAGGGGTTTTGTTTTTGCGGATATGTAGCATTTTTTGAAATTTACTTAGACAATGTTCACCAATAATAGACAATGGGTATTCCTAATAGATAAGATATCCAAGTAGACAGGTGATTTGGGATTAAGAAGAACGTCGAACATGATAGATACTTGAAATGGTTTACGATTAATAAAATAAAATATATCTTGTACATAAGATGTTTTTTTTATATAAAAAAACAAAATAAATGATGATGATAAAAAATATTTTTTTATAAAAGGGAGATGTTTTAATATGAAACAACAAAATGTATTCAATAAATGTGGTCAAAATGTAAATGATATATTGTCTGGTGGTACAAAGAAAGGAGAGTCTACTATTAGTGAGAGTGAACTTAATCGGGTTGTGAATGAAGAAAACTTAGGAAACATTCAGCAAATGGCGTCTGATTTTCTAACTGATGGCGTAAAACATTTACCAGAGATTCGAGAACGAATGAAAGCAATGGGAATGGAAGGTCAATTAGATACAGTATTAAAGGGTTTGGGGATTTCGATGCCAGAAGAAATGAAAGGTAAGTAAAAGTTATCTTCATAACTTTTAGGTGGTGGATATTATGTTTACTTATCAAAATACATATCACTGCTGTACATTAGATGAATCTATTTCTCGATTTTACGAAGAAATTGCAATTCGCCTAAAAACAGAAATGAAAACTTCGTTAACTCTTCATAGAGGTGTTATGGAGCTATATGCTTACATTGGATTTAAGAATGATAAAGTACTTGATATTAAGATTGAGTTGAATAAAAAGAAATTAATGTGGGTCTGCATTTGTGAAGAGTTGGATAAGAAAGATTTATTGAAATCTATTCATAAAGAAATGATTTTAGATAAAGATGGCTCATCAGCTAACTCACGAGGGCGATTGTTTGAATTTCGAGCAGAGCGATTTCTAAGAGATTTAAAACTATAATATATATAAAAGAATTCAGTATTTGACACTGAATTCTTTTTTCTTTTCCTTTAGTAATATGTAGTTGAGGGAGTGAGAATATCAATGTTCATTCCTTTTATCTTTTCTGACCAAACCTCTATTTTTTTGTCTGATAAATATCCAGTATGAACACACTCTCCATCAATAAATAAAGCTCTTCCAAATCTCATAATTTTATTGTATTCTACATGCTTCTGTAAATTATGGTCTGGAACAATATTTACAACGTATGTTTCGTTGTTATAGACACCTATACTAACATGATTCATTCTTAGACCCTGCTTTCTTTAATTTGTAATAAAAAAAGGATGAAACATATAGTCGCATCCGTTAATCTAATCAGAAATCAATGAATAGAAACAATTAATCTTTCTCTTTTGAATAATCCATCAACCTCTATCCAAGATGTAATCAAATCATTTTTATCCATCATGTAATCTGATAGAATGATATCTTTACTATTAACCTGTTTATCACTAAGCGTTTGTGTATCAACTGTCTTTTTATCACTTGAAACTTCTTCCAACACTACTACGTTTACCATCATTTATTCCTCCAAATTTAATTCCTTTTTTCAAATACCTGATTTTAATATGCAAAATATTATATGTATGTTACTCGATATAATAACGAATTTGACTATAGTCAACAAAATTATAATTCATTAACTGATATATGTAAATAAAAAACTTCTTACATATTGTAAGAAGTTTATAATTCTTTCTGCAATTTTTCTTTGATTCTTGAATTTCTATTCGTGTCACTAACCTTTAAAATTCCTTTATTCAGTGTTTCTTCATCACCAATACTAATTAAAATTTTCTTTGCTCTTGTTCTACCTGTATAAATTAAATTGCGAGTAGACATGCTTAATTGAGATTCGTGGAAAGGCATGATGACAATAGGGAATTCACTACCTTGGCTTTTATGAATGGTAATTGCATAAGCCAGTTGTAATTGTTCCATGTCTTTTTCTGAATAAGCAACAGGGTCTTCTCTATCTGGATATTCTACATCAACCTTAAATTCGCCTTCATATGTATAGATAGAAGAGACAACACCAACTTCACCATTATATACGCCTAAATCTTTATTGTTTTCTGTGTGAATTACTTTGTCACCAGTTCGGAATGTTGTAAACTCATCTCTTTGGTAATCCATTGAAGAGTTAGGTGGATTAAAATGTAACTGTATCGCACGATTTAATTCATCAGTTCCTAAGTCCCCAATACGCATAGGTGATAGTAAGCAGATGTCATCTAATTTGTAATTATATTTATCTATCATTCTTTGGATACTATCAATAATTTTTTTGCGAATAACTAATGAATTTTTCTCTTGAATGAAATACTCGTCACCTTTTGTGTGGTCAAAACTAATTCCATCAGGGTCTTTTGTTGTTTTTCCGTTAATAACCTTGTATGAATTCATAACGATTTGTGAGTTTTCAGCTTGACGAAATACCTTATCTAATTTCGTAACAGGGATTTTACCACTGTTAATTAAATCTCGTAAAATCAATCCTGGTCCTACAGAAGGTAATTGGTCAACATCTCCAACAAATAGAATACGAGTATTCTCACCTATATTATTTACCAGTTTGTTAGCTAAATATGCATCAACCATACTAAATTCATCTACAACAATAAAATCTGATGTTAATTGATTCAACTCTTTTGTTCCACCAAAGCTATTTAGACCCAATCCTCTATGAATTGTTGATGCATCCATATTTGTTAATTCTGTCATTCGTTTACTTGCTTTGCCTGTAGGGGCTAAAAGTAGGATAGTAGCTTTAGGATTTACTTTTTTTATACA
>NZ_JAKUFQ010000206.1:0-2957 GCF_022663475.1 Bacillus cereus group sp. BfR-BA-01382 | reverse complement strand
GCTCCTGAGCATTATGAATTAGACAAAACGCCTATTCTATTTGAAATAGAAAAAAGCCAAACTACAGTCGCTTCTGTTACAGCAAAAAACGCTTTAATTAAAGGTGACATTACGTTAACAAAAGTGGATGATACTGATGGCACTACCCTTGAAGGTGCGGTATTCAAAATTGTTAACGACAAAAATGAAGATGTCCGTACAAACTTAAAAACAGAAAAAGATGGAACTTTGACCGTTAAAGATTTAGATCCTGGTGATTATCAATTTATTGAGACAACACCACCTAAATACTATGACTTAAATAAAGAACCAATTCCGTTTACAATCGAGAAAAGTCAAACAAGCATTATCTCAATTACTGCAAAAAACAGTTTAACTACAGGTGCTGTTGAGCTATTAAAAGTCGACGAATTTGATAAAAAGACTCCTCTTGCTGGAGCTATGTTCAAAATCGTGAATGATAAGAACGAAGACGTTCGTACAGAATTAACTACCGACACAAACGGAACTGTTAAAGCTTCTGACTTACGTCCAGGCAAATACAAATTTATTGAAACAAAAGCTCCTGAACATTATGAACTGCGATCAACACCAATTGAATTTACAATTGAGAAAGGTCAAAAAACACCGATTGTTATTACAGCTGAAAATGGTCTACTACCAGGCGATGTTGAACTAACAAAACTCGATGATACTGATGGCACTGCACTTATAGGTGCCGTATTCAAAATCGTTAATAATAAAAATGAAGATGTCCGTACAGAATTAGTTACGAATCAGGAAGGTAAAATTATTGCTACTGGTTTACGTCCAGGTAACTATAAATTTATCGAAATGAAAGCTCCTGAGCATTATGCCTTAAATAAAACACCTATTGAATTTACAATTAAGGAGAGCCAAGCGACTGCTATTAACGTTACAGCTACTAACAGCTTAACAAAAGGTGGTATTGAATTAACAAAAGTTGATTCTGTAAATGCTAAGGAAACCCTTGAAGGTGCAGTATTTAAAATTGTTAATGACAAAGGTGAGGATGTTCGTACGGAACTTACTACTGATAAAGACGGTAAATTAGTAGTGCAAGACTTACGTCCGGGTAATTATAAGCTAATCGAGACGAAGGCTCCTACTTATTACGATGTAAATGAAGAACCAATTGAATTTACAATCGAAAAAGGACAACAAAAACTCCTTCCACTTACATTTAAAAATAGTTTGACGAAAGGAAAGGTCAAATTAATTAAAGAAGATGACGTGGAGAGCGCGAAAGCTCTTGCTGGCGCTGTATTCACATTACAAGACGCAACTGGCAAAGAAATTATGAAAGATTTAATAACAGATGCACACGGAGTATTAGTCATCCCTGATTTAGCACCAGGCGATTATCAATTTATTGAAGTGAAAGCTCCTGAACATTATAAATTAGATCAAACACCTATTAAGTTCGCAATTAAAAAAGGTAGTAAGGAAGATCTTCCTATCCCTGTTACTGTAAAAAACAGTTTACTTACAGGTGGCGTCACTTTAACAAAAGTTGATGATGTTGATGGCACTACTCTTGAAGGTGCAGAATTTATAATCGTTGACGCTCATGATACTAAAAAGGTAATTCGCAAAGGTTTAACGACTGATAAAAACGGTAAAATTACTGCTTCTGATTTACGTCCTGGAGACTATCAATTTGTTGAAGTAAAAGCTCCAAAAGACTATACCTTAAGCAAAGAGCCTATTCCGTTCACTATCGAAAAAAGTCAAAAAGAGAATATTACTGTTACTGCTACTAACAGTTTAAAGAAAGGTGCAGTAACATTAACAAAAATCGATGACATCGATCGTACGATGCTCGAAGGTGCAATCTTTAAGATTGTTGATATGAACGGTAAGGAAGTTCATACGAATCTTGTTACAGATAAAAACGGAAAAATTTCTGTTTCTGATTTACGCCCTGGAGACTATCAGTTCATTGAAACAAAAGCTCCTGAGCACTATGTATTAGAAGAAACACAAATTCCGTTTACAATTGAAAGAAGTCAAACGAAAGAGATCAATGTTACAGGTAAAAATGCTTTGAAAAAAGGTAGCGTTGAACTAACAAAGATTGACGATATTGATATAAATACAAAACTTGCTAACGCCGTATTTAATTTATTAGATGCAGACGGAGAGCTAGTTGAAGAAGGCTTAAAAACAAATGATGAAGGTAAAATTGTTGTTGAAAATCTACGTCCTGGTACGTATCAATTCGTTGAAACAATTGCTCCTGAACATTACGTTTTAGATAAAAAACCTATCGTATTTACAATTAAAAAGAGCCAAACTGAAGCTCTTCATGTCACTGCTACAAATGCTTTAACAAAGGGTGCTGTTAAACTTTCTAAAGTAGATGATGTTGATGCCACTGTTCTTAAAGATGCAGTATTTAAAATTGTTAATATGAACGGTGATGTAGTTCATAAAGACCTTGTTACAAATGAACAAGGACTAATCGAAATTAACGACCTACGTCCTGGTGATTACCAATTCATCGAAACGAAAGCTCCTAAGGATTATGTTTTAGATGAAACACCAATCAAATTCACTATTGAAAAAGGACAGAAGAAATCTATTTCTTTAACTGCTACAAATAGCTTAAAACAAGGTAGTATCGAATTACTTAAAGTTGATGATTTAAACGATCAAACAAAACTTGCCGATGCGGTATTTAATTTACTAGATCAAAATGGCAAGGTACTTAAAACAGATTTAAAAACAAACAGTGAAGGTAAAATCGTTGTCGAAAACTTACGTCCTGGTACGTATCAATTCGTTGAAACAACGGCTCCTGAACACTATGATTTAGACAAAAAACCAATTATATTTACAATTGAAAAAAGCCAAAAAGATATCGCTACCGTTACTATGAAAAATAGTTTAACAAAAGGCGGCGTGGAACTTTCTAAAGTAGATGACGTTGATGG